>DAIEGU010000020.1 GCA_027356065.1 Gammaproteobacteria bacterium | reverse complement strand
ATCTAAAATTAAAAGGTAGACCGACAGGTACTTAAAATCATCCTCCTTGTTCGGTACGGTTCATCTTGGCGCAACGAATGGGATTATTTTTAGGCTTTTGGTACGATTTCTTCATGGCGCAATAGGGCTTCACGTACAACTTAAATATATATGTAGCTATTTAATGCTCTTAATCTTTTTTGTAATGCTTTCTACAAACAGAAATGTAACTTTCATTTCCAGCGATATGAACTTGATCACCGCTTCTTATCACTTTACCGGCTTCATCTACCCGTTTATTCATGATCGCTTTTCTACCACAGTGACAAACCGTTTTAATTTCTGTTAATTGATCAGCCCATATTAATAAATATGAACTGCCTTCGAATGGTTCACCGCGATAATCACTGCGTAGACCATACGCTAACACTGGAATTTTTAATTCATCAACAATATTGGTTAATTGCATGACTTGTTCTTTCGTTAAGAATTGCGCTTCATCAACTAGCACGCATGCTAATGTTGAATTCGTTGCTTGCTGGTTTTTTGCATAATCAAACAAATTAAATTGTGTATCGAAAGTAACAGCATCACGACTCATACCAAGACGTGAATAAATTTTTCCTGTTTGATAGCGATTATCAATGGCTGCGGTAAATAATAATGCATCCATTCCTCGTTCTTGATAATTATGAGCTGCTTGCAACAAAATTGTACTCTTGCCGGCATTCATTGCTGAGTAATAAAAGTAAAGCTTGGCCATAAGTTATATTCCTAAAAACGACAGGATTAAATTTTACTTTCTCAATTCCCCGATAAGCAATAAACTTGACGCACTTATTATTTAGGAGAACATACATGTTTGAATTACCCAAACTACCTTACGAGCTGGATGCTTTATCTCCACACGTTTCTAAAGAAACACTAGAATATCATCATGGCAAACATCATAAAGCTTATGTTGATAACTTAAATAAACTCATTGCAGGAACACCACAGGAAAACCAATCACTAGAACAAATTATTCTGGAATCCAGTGGCCCAATTTTTAATAATGCGGCACAACATTGGAACCATAGTTTTTATTGGAAATGCATGACGCCAAAAAGTTCTCAAGAACCAAGTGATGCATTAGCTGATGCAATCAAGAAAAAATTTGGCTCGTTTGATGAATTCAAAAAACAATTTACTGAATCTGCAATCAAAGTATTTGGTTCTGGCTGGACATGGTTAGCAAAAACAAAAGAAGGTGATTTAGAAATTATTAATGAAAGTAATGCTGGATTACCGATGAAAGCAAATAAGAAAGCCCTCTTTACTTGCGATGTCTGGGAGCATGCTTATTACATCGACTACCGCAATGCACGTCCTAAATATGTAGAAAACTTCTGGGCTATTGTTAATTGGGATTTTGTTGCAGATAATTTTGCTGGTTAATTCATTTTAAAGAAGAGCAAGTTTAATCACTTGCTCTTCTCGTTTAAACTCAATTTATAAATTCAACGTCATCTTAATCTTTTCTTAATGTTCTTAATGTAAAAATAGCATCAGGTTTGAAAATAATTTTCAAATTATTTTATAAACTCGAAGGATTTTACATTTATTAAGGAGAATAGCATGACTTTTAGCAACTTTTTATCTTTTAGAAGAACTGGTGTCTCAGAAGATTTACTCTTATGGAAGTCAAAATTCATTGAAGCAGGATGCAATGAGGAAGTCATTGATTTTGTATTAAAGCAGAAAATCATACAGAATTACGATTATCTTTATCAGCAATTTACTCGTTTACCACCTTCAATGAGAAATGATATTGAGAGCCCATGGGAATTGTTTTGTTTAAGTGGAGAACCGGCTGCATTTGATTTTGTAACTGATAAAAACACTACTGCGAAAAAAATAGTTAAAGAAGGCCAAATAAAACCATCTACAATAGGTAAATTTGGCATCTCTGCTCTAGATTACGCAATATTAAGTGGAAAACCTGAACAGATAAACAAAGCTCTCGAATTTGGTATTGAATTTAATAAGCACGCAAATAATGCATTGAATTTGGCAGCATTAAGCGGATCCGAAAGCGTAATTCACATGGTGGTTGAGCAGGACCCAGCACAATTATTTTGTGTAGACAAAAAATGTAGAACACCTCTGCATTATGCTGCTGCCAGTGGCTCTCTCGAAGCAATTAAAAAACTTCAAAGCTATCAAAAAATTAATATATTAGCGGTAGATTGTTATGAGCATAATGCTTTAGTTTATTCAACTTCAAAAGGTCATCATGAAGTGAATGCACATCTAAAATCACATAATTTGACATTAAATGAAGACCACCTCAAAGATCATTCATTTGGTGAGATAGATTCACGCTACAAACAACATAGGATGTAACTATGTGTCAAATTGTTATGCCAGTGCGAGCTGGCATAACAACAAAGTTAATTTCGCTCTAGATAAGCTGTCCACGAAGTCGCAAAATTATCATTGTTAGCGTGGGCATATTGATAAAATTGACGTATAAATTCTAGGCGTTTTACTGAGTACGGATACTTATAATCATTTTTGTCCGGCATCGTCACTAAATCTTTTCCACCAAGAACTTTTTGACGAGCAAGAATATCTTCAAACGAAACCTTTTTTGCATTTTGCATCATGTCATACATCACCATGAAGGTAGTGGTCCTCCCTACACCGGCACGACAATGAAAATAAATCCATTCACTCATCGGTAATTTTTTAACAATCTGTATGAATTTATCAACTTGTTCAGGTGCAGGTGGATGAAAATCTTGAGCATAAATCCTGAAATAAGATAACTTATGTTTTTTCGCAAGTTTGGCTTCAGAGTATATTCGATGTATAGAGACTAGCGTTGATTCAGCTTCTTCAATGCGTTCATTATTTGTTTTTTTAATGATGCTATAAACTTTTACTTGGTTTTGTTTTGCTAATTGAGTTAATAATTTTTTTTCGGTTTTTTTAATTTGCTCATTAGTTTTATTTTTGTTTTCAGCATTAGCAGGGCCATACCAACTAATTGCATCATTATTTAAAAAACCGTGTGCTTCTTGCCTCAAATCAATAATAGTAAGCTGCTTTGTGTGTAGTGTTTCCAATATTTTTGGTAACGAGGCTGCGGAAAATTGTGCGCTTCCTGCTATGCGTAAATCTGCAAATCCTTCCGAGCCTATATTGCCAATATTTTGATTGGCATCGACCATACGAAATCGTTTAGGCAGCACCGCTGTATTTTTCATATCAAATACCAGTAATGCTTTTGTTTGATATGCCCAAGCAATCATGTAAGTAAGCATGAGACAAAGAAAGATGATGATGATGGGTATGCTTTTTAGCATTGGTGAACCTTGTTTCGTTAAATAGGCCAAGCACCATTGTCATCCCTGAGGTTAGGTAATTCGTTGACAAAAACCCGTTCGCCCTGAGGAGGCGCGTTCTTTGCGCCGTCTCGAAGGGCTTACTATTTTATTGTCTGCCCTTCGAGACGGCGCAAAGAACGCGCCTCCTCAGGGCGAACGGGTTTTTGTCAACGAATTACCTAACCCTATACAATTGCGAGGCTACAATGACAGCTCTCGGCATATCACAAAGCTACTTCTATCTCAAAATATGTTTTTCCAACAAGTTTGCATGCGCGCGCAGTTCTTGGACTTCTTCTAATAGATCAAGCACGATAGCAACGCCGGTCAAATTCAATTCTAAATCACGCTGTAAACGTAAAGCACGTTTCAAGCGTGATATCTCTTGCAAGTCAAACAGTAAACCACTCGCAGCACTACGCTGAGGATGAATAATTTCATACGCAATTAATTCATTTATAAATTCTGAAGGAAGATTGAAAATTTCACCTAGCTCTTCCAAGGTGATAGGTGTGTCCTTCGCATAATTAACTGTGATCATGATTTCTTTTTTAGCCATAAGGTCCTTCTTATACTGGCCAATCCTTACGGGGATTAAATGGCATGAGTTGTTCCATCTTGCGATAAAACTCACGTTGTTCTTCCGAGTGTGCAGGAGGAGTTTCGATTTTAATAATAGCGTATTGATCACCTGCATGCGGTTTTGCTGGCATACCGCGGCCTTTTAATCGCAATTTCTGTCCTGCTTGTGATCCAGCACCTAATTTTAATCCGACCGGCCCTGCAAGAGTGGGAACTTTAATGTCCGCACCCAATGCAGCCTCCCATGGCGCAACTGGTAAAGTGATATAGACATCATGACCTTCAAGAGAATAAAAACGGTGAGTTTCAATTTCTACTTCAAGATATAAATCACCCGCAGGCGCACCACCCATACCAGGATTGCCTTGCTGACTCAATCGTAATTGCTGACCGTTGCCGACACCTTGGGGTATATTCACTTTGATGGTTTTTAACTTATAAGAGACAGCACCTGATCTATCGACTTCAGGCACTTGCATTTGCAATGTTTTACTTCCACCGTGAAATGCTTCTTCTAAGCTAATACGCATTTTTGCTTGTTGATCGCTGCCACGCTGCTTAAAACCAAAATCTTCTCGACCCGCGTGAGCTTGCCGCCCTGTTCTTGATCGACCACCGCCACCACCAAATAAATTAGAAAAGAAATCGCTAAAGCCGCCTAAATCTTCTTCACTAAATTCACTGAATCCGCGGCCACCACTAGTATGAAATCGAGTACCACCACCGCCCATGTCCCATCCAGGTGGCGGTCTGAATTCTTGTCCTGCTTTCCAATTGCTACCAAGAGCATCATAAGCACTGCGTTTTTCAGGGTCTTTTAAAACTTCATATGCTTCTTGCAAGTTTTTAAATTTTTCTTCTGCATTGGGTTCTTTACTAACATCAGGATGGTATTTGCGTGCCAATCTTCGATAAGCTTGCTTAATTTCATCTTGAGATGTTTTTTTATCAACGCCTAATATTGCGTAGTAATCCTTATATTCCATAATTAAGATTGTTCTTCAGGCAAACGTACAGTGAGTACATCACATTTAGCACCATGTAAAATCGCATTCGCAGTTGAACCTAACAAGAGAGATAACCCATGTCTGCCATGGCTGCCACAAATAATTAAATCAGCATGAATGTCTTCAGCAATTTTGAGTATTTTTGTTTTAGTAGGGCCTACTTCAACAAATTGAGCACTTTTGTCTATGCTCAATCTTCCGCCTAATTTTTCTATTGCTTGTTTTGCTTCATCAATGAGCTGGCCTTCAATATCTTCAATGCCTAAATAAGCATAGCTATAACCAGGAAGTGGTTCGACCACATGCACCAAACTCAACTTTGCATTTGTCAGTTTACTTATGTTGCGAACCTTATCAATAAGGTATTCGGTATCTTCAGTTAAATCGGTAGCAAATAAAATATGTTTATACATAGCATTATTCCTTTTTGCTTTTTTCATGCGATTAAATGAACATGAACATTTTGTACATGCGACTAAACTGTTTCTTCAGCTTTGGTAAACACGATGCGATCCTTACTTAATCCGATTTGTATCGTATCACCAGGTAAAAATCTTCCGCTTAATATTTCTTGAGCTAGCGGGTTTTCAATATGAAATTGAATTGCGCGTTTTAAAGGTCTAGCCCCATAAACCGGATCATACCCCGTCGCTGCTAAATAATCCAATGCTTCATCGGTAACTGAAATTGCATATTCACGTTCTGCCAAGCGTGAACGTAAACGATTAATTTGAATTTTCGCAATGACTTTAATTTGCTCCTGATCAAGTGGATGGAACACCACAATCTCATCGATACGATTAATAAATTCTGGTCTAAAATGTTTGCCAACTACTTCTAATACAGCATCTTTCATTTCAAAATAATCGCCGTGTTTAGAAATATCTTGAATGAGTTCTGAGCCAAGATTGGATGTCATCACTATCACTGTGTTTTTAAAATCAACCGTACGGCCTTGACTATCAGTCAACCGTCCGTCATCTAATACTTGCAGCAATACATTAAACACATCCGGATGCGCTTTTTCCATTTCATCAAGCAAAATAACAGAATAAGGTTTGCGGCGAACATGCTCAGTCAAATAACCTCCTTCCTCATAACCAACATAACCAGGAGGCGCGCCTAGCAAACGTGAAACTGAATGTTTCTCCATGAATTCAGACATATCAAGGCGAATAATAGCTTCTTCTGTATCAAATAAAAATTCTGCTAAGGCTTTACAAAGCTCTGTTTTACCAACACCCGTTGGGCCTAAAAATAAAAATGAACCGATAGGACGATTAGGATCAGCAAGCCCTGCGCGCGAACGCCTAATTGCATTGCAAACCGCAGTCACTGCCTGACTTTGCCCAACTAAACGTTTATGCAGTGCATCTTCCATGTGTAACAATTTTTCTTTTTCACTCTCAAGCATTTTAGATACAGGAATATGTGTCCACTTCGAAACTACTTCTGCAATTTCTTCGTCTGTGACTTTATTGCGTAGTAATTGTTTTTCTTTATCAGTTTCATGAGTAGATGCATCTGCTAATTTCTTTTCTAATTCTGGAATTTTTGCATATTGCAATTCTGCCATCCGAGTAAGATCAGATGATCTTCGTGCTGCTTCAAAATCAGTTTTAGCTTTTTCAAGTTCACTCTTAATCGCTTGTGCATCTTGCAATGAACCTTTTTCAGCTTTCCAAATGGTTTCTAATTTTTTATATTCTTCTTCTAATTTATGTAAATCATTTTCTAATTTTTCTAAATGTTTTTTCGATGCTTCATCTTTTTCTTTCTTTAATGCTTCACGTTCAATTTTCAATTGAATAATTCTACGTTCAAGATTATCCATTGACTCTGGTTTAGAATCGATTTCCATTCGAATGTTACTTGCTGCTTCGTCAATTAAATCGATCGCTTTATCAGGCAAGTTTCTATCTGTAATATATCGATGTGATAACGTTGCTGCAGCGACAATAGCAGAATCTGTAATTTCAACACCGTGATGGACTTCATAACGTTCTTTCAATCCACGTAAAATCGCGATTGTATCTGTTACACTGGGTTCTTCGACTAATACGCGCTGAAAACGACGTTCCAGTGCCGCATCTTTTTCTATGTATTTTCTATATTCGTCTAACGTCGTTGCACCAACACAATGTAATTCACCGCGTGCAAGTGCTGGCTTTAACATATTACCCGCATCCATTGCACCGTCTGCTTTTCCAGCACCCACCACCGTATGCAATTCATCGATGAACAAAATAACTTGCCCTTCTTGTTTTCCTAATTCTTTAAGCACTGCTTTCAAACGTTCTTCAAATTCACCACGAAATTTTGCACCTGCAATGAGCGCACCTAAATCTAACGCTAATAAACGCTTATCACGCAAACCCTCCGGGACTTCGCCATTTACTATACGTTGTGCAAGTCCTTCGACAATAGCAGTTTTACCAACGCCGGGTTCGCCGATTAATACTGGATTATTTTTTGTACGTCGTTGTAACACTTGTATCGTACGGCGTATTTCTGCATCGCGCCCTATGACGGGATCTAATTTTCCTTGCTCTGCCAAATTCGTTAAATCAACCGTATATTTTTGTAATGCACCGCGTTGCTCTTCTGCATTTGGGTCCTGCACTTTCTGTCCTCCGCGCTCGTCATCAATTGCTTTCTCCAGTGCATTTTTGGTTACACCGCACTGACGTAAAATTTCACCTAATGCGCCGCTATCTTCTAACGACGCTAATAAAAATAATTCACTAGAAATATATTGGTCTTTACGTTTTTGTGCGATCTTATCGGTTAAATTTAATATGCGGTTAAGCTCATTTGATACATGGATTTCACCACCTGTTCCTTCCACTTTTGGTAAGCGCTTAAGTGCTGCATCTACATCAGCGCGTAACTTTGCCATATTGGCATTAGCTTTTGCCAAAATGGAATTAATGCTGCTGCCTTCTTCATCCATCAAGACTTTCATGACATGAGTAGGCTCAATAAATCCATTATCTTGACCCAGCGCAAGCGACTGCGCGTCTGCCAATGCCATTTGAAATTTACTTGTTAGCTTATCCATACGCATGAACGACCTCACATTATCTTATTGATATTTTTTATTTAAGATATGGGCAGATGTTATAACTTCAAGGATAACACGAAGCAAATAGTGTTCTGTTAAGACTAAGATTATTGGTGATTTTTAAATGGGTCGTCTGCGATTCGAACGCAGGACCAACAGGTTAAAAGCCTGCTGCTCTACCGACTGAGCTAACGACCCGAATAATGTGAAGCAGAGCCGCATATATTACGGATTTTAAAGAAAAGATCAACGCTTAATTAGCAATTTTTTTATCTAATTGTATGTTTCCAGATGTTCCGTCCGGACTACAGGTTGGCATCCTGAGAAGCGTTTTTTGCGACGAAGGACCTACTAAATAGTAAGAAGGTCCTTCGTCGCCAAAAGCTGCTCCTCAGGATGACAGCGAAGCTCAAATGAGTGGGACGACATCGGTGTAGCACTTCACCGACCCTGTACATCTCCCCATAAATATTTATGCAGTTGGATTTGCAATCTGACGGGTAACTTATCACGCAATATCCAATCGGCAAGATCGCCAGCTCGAATTTGTTGATAACTTGGTGAGAATAATATTTCGCAACAAGATGTTAATTGTTTTTGCTGAATAATTTGCTTAGACCATTCGTAATCACTTTCGCTGCAAATGACAAATTTAATTTGATCATGCGGCAATAAGTAAGAAATATTTTGCCAATTATTTTTGTCCGCTTCTAGTGAGTCAGGTGTTTTGATATCAACAACCTTCATGACTCGTTCATCTACTTGCGAAATATCAAGTGCACCGCTAGTTTCCAGCGAAACGTTATAACCTTCATCGCATAATGATTTGAGCAACGATATACATGCTTTTTGGGCAAGCGGTTCACCGCCTGTTACCGTAACATAATTAGCATCGTATTTTCTTACTTCTGCCAAAATATCCTGTATGTCGTACCACTTGCCCCCTTGGAAAGCATAAGCAGTATCACAATATTGGCAGCGCAAAGGACAACCGGTTAAACGTATAAAAACAGTTGGGAGTCCAACTGTTTTCGTTTCACCTTGGAGGGAAAAAAAAATTTCGGTAAGACGCAAACTTCTTTCGAAGCCTACATCTTTTACTTTATTTCTTTGTTGCATTGGTTTCTTCGCTAATGCCCTGCTTGCTTGATTTGCTTAAGCTGCTCCGATGCAAGTCTTGCGGATGCTGTTCCTGGATAATGATTAATAACTTTTTTGAATGCTGATTTTGCTTCTGACCATTTTGATGATGAAGCTAACAACAAACCAATTTTCAACTGTGCATCAGAAACACGTGGACTAGTAGAATAATTTTTCACAACTGCATTGAATTCAGATAGCGATTGATCATTTTTTCCAAGTAATCCATACAATTCACCTAACCAATAATGCGCATTAGAAGCAAATTGTCCTGAAGGATATTTCTGCAGCATTTTTTGTAAAGTGCTGACTGCATCATTATATTTTTTTGCTTTTATAAGATTGTAAGCCGTTTGGTAAATCTGCTGTTCTTCAGCAACATTAGGCTGATTTTCTACATTTTTAGCAGGTGCATTTTCTGTATTATCAACTGCTGGCGCACTGCTTGATGCTGATGTATCAGCCACAACAACTTTTGGCTGGCTTATTTTTTTAGGTTTAACTGGCTTGACCACATCCTTGATCACATCATCTGTATTCATGGTTGGACTAGAGCTTGTATCAACATTTAAAGGTTTGCTTTGTGCTACAGTTACACGCTTGTCCAAATCTGAGTACATACTTTTTTGCTGGTTCTGCAATTGCTGAAGTTGATGTGTCACTTGTTCTAACTGAGAACGCAATGATTGGACCTGGCTTTGCAATGAATCAACGCGCGCAGAAGTATCACCATTTTCCATGTTATTCACTTGCTGCTCTACTTTACGTAGACGTTGCTCTAAAGGCAGTGGAGAATTTGAAGAAACCACGACTGGCGCAGATGATACTTGTGCTTGCTGCGAAACTTGAGATGCAGGAACAAAGGTGCCGTCTTGGCCTGGCGGAGGAGGTGGATAATCCTGCTGTGCCTGTGTCTGGACCTGAGGCTGTGTCTGAGCTTGCTGCTGATCTGGATTTTGCTGATCAGAATTATCAAACTGCTGCTGCATGGAATCTGCATCATAGACAGGTGCTGATTCAGCAAAAACTGGAGCAGCCATGCTTATTAACATGGCCACGCCCACATATTTAATCAGACTTCTTCCGAAACCTTCTTTTGCTTTATTGCTACGCTGCATGGCTTTCTCCGCTGCTCATTAGAAGTCTATCAACGATGGTTTCTGCACAAGTCATCAATTTGAGTAGTCAAGAACAACTCTACGATCTTGTTGATAATCATTTTCTGTACGGCCATTAGCTGCTAATTTCTCAGCACCATAACTCACTACACGAATTTGTTGTGGATTAGCACCTTTTTCTGCTGCTAATTGAGCAACTGATTTTGCACGTCTTTCGCCTAAACCAATATTGTATTCACGGCTACCGCGTGGATCGGTGTGACCTTCAACAATCACTTTTTTATTGGGATTATTTATCAAAGATTGGGCATTTGCAGCAATAGATGGTTTATCTGTATCGTGCACAACGTTGCTATCAAAATCAAAATAATACACTTTTTTAGCTGCAAGTGAACGAGAACCTGCACCACCGCCACCAGCTTGATCACCAAAACCAGACTCATCGCCCAAACCTGATGCTTGTGCGCCATAAGCAGCATTCGCATCATTTACAGCGACCATATCATCTGAATTCTTTTTATGTGAAGCACAAGCAGTTAAAGCGATAATACTACCGCTGATTACCAGTACTTTTATCCATTTTTGAAGTTTCATTGTTGTCCCCTCTCAAAAACTAATTATTAACGCAAAAGTATACGCCAAAAAAAATACCGATCAATATTCTGATCGTCCCCATCGCTCAAGTTCACAAATAAGGTGACCATGCCGGATCTTGCGCTTCGCCATTACGTGCTGGCAGTAATAGTTCAATACGTCCGTCAGAAGATACCATACCAAGCATATTGCGGCCATTCAGCACTGTATCATACAAAATCATGCTGCTATTTGGAGCAATGCTGGGTGACACACTGTCATTGGATGAGTTAGTCACAACACGCGTTGTTCCTGAATCTAAATCCAAAATTCCAATTCGATAGATGCCAGATACACGATGAATCATGGCGATATAACGTCCATCATGGGTATACGAAGCACGCGCGTTATAATCACCATCAAAAGACATGCGTGAAATCGCTCCTGATCCTAAATTAACTTGATAGATTTGTGGATTATTACTTCGATTAGAAGTGAACAATAAACTTTTTCCATCAGGGGCCCAAGCCGGTTCTGTGTTTATGTAAAAGTCACGTGTTACTTGCTTCAACTGCCGTGAAGCGATATCCATTACATAGACATTGGGCGAACCGCTCTTGGAAAGAACCAAGGCTAATTTTCTTCCATCAGCAGACCAAGCAGGCGCTCCGTTAATGCCTGGATAACTACTTAGCAAACGACGACCGCCTGTTCCTATGTCTTGAATGTAAATATTGGAATGTTTGTTCTCAAACGAAACATAAGCAATTTGTTTGCCGCTAGGCGACCAACTTGGCGACATGATAGGTTCTGGTGAATTCAGCAATGGTCTTGGACTATAGCCATCTTGATCGGATACCTCAAGAATATAACGAGTTTGTTGTGGCATTTGGCCATGCTGTACAACCACATAAGCTATCTTGGTAGAAAAAATACCGCGTATACCGGTCATTTGTTGGAAAACCAGATCGCTAATATGATGTGAAACCGCACGTAATTGATCAGCAGGAACTACATATTTTTTACTTAATGTAATACTGTTCGCACCTTTGCCGCGAAACATATCGAGCAATTGGAAACTAACTTGATATTGCCCATCACTGGTTGGGGTTACTTTGCCTATCACCACATTTTCGGTGCCTAAACTATGAAAATAATCAGGAGAGACATTATTCGCATCGCTAGGAAATTGATTAAGCGCATCTCGTCCATAAACTTTAAATCGCCCACTATTTTTAAGATCGTTAGTAACGATGCTGGATACATCTTGGGACGTACTGCTATCTGATTCAAATGGAACAATAGCAATCGGGATAGCGCCAGCTATACCGCGGGTCAATTCCATGCTTAAGATAGCAAAAGCTGAATAAGGTATGGTTATAAATATAATTAATAAAAGAAGATTAATAACTTTGCGCATGGCAATAAATTTCCCCATTTTTCTTTGTAAGTGATAATAGATAAACCAGGGTATGACACATTTTGCGGTTAAAAGTTATATCATATTTTGCGGTGGGAGCAAAACGGATATGAGATGCGGGTGAAATGTCATAGTAGTCATTCGTTGTTGCATACGCCTCTTGCTGCGTATCATACCCCCCACCCTGGTCCTCCCCCGCAAGGGAGGAGGGCCAGGGTGGGGGCGAAAAACTCATCATGTCGCGGAGATTTGAATTTTATCAGTGACTTCTTGTTCAGATAAAGGAGCACCCAGCAATTGGCCCTGCATCAGTATGCAGCCTAAGTCTTTTAAAATTGTAATTTGGTTGTCTGATTCAACGCCTTGAGCAATAGCTTGTATAGACATATTCTTTGTTAATATAAGAATGGATTTTAACAATGCAACTGCTTGTTGGTTAGTTTCAATATCAGAAACCAATGATACGTCTAGCTTGAGAAAATCAATACTAAAATTTTTTAAAAATGCCAATGAAAAAGCATTGGTACCAAAATTATTTATGGCTATTTTCACACCTATAAACTTTAGCATGTTAAATGCTTTTTCAATTGCACCAAGTGAAACATTTTCGCTTTCTTTAATTTGTAATAAAATACATTCAGGTTTGATTGCTAATTCTTGCAAGATTTGTGACAAACGATAAATAAATTGACTATGTTCCAATTGCGTCATCGTTAAAGGAATACCAAGAAAATCTGGCGTAAATCCTAATGAATGCCAATGTTTAAATTGACGGCAAGCACTTTGCAGCAACCATTCACTTAACAAATTTAACTTACGTTGCTTTTCTGCATATATAAATAATTCTTGCGGCTCAATCATGCCAAGCTCCGGGTGATGCCAATGCATTAATACATCCATGCAAACGATGGCTTCATTCGTCACATTCACGATAGGCTGATAATATAAAGCAAACTCGGAAAAAGCCGCTTCACGATTTAGCTTGCTAGTAATAGAAAGTTCTCGCGAGCTCCTGATATGCATTTTTTCCTGATAAAATTGATAATTCTGTTTGCCTTTTTCCTTTGCCAAATGCAATGCATGATCAGCACTACGCAAAAGTGATGCGGCATCTTGTCCATCTGTTGGATAAATTGCGATGCCTATGCAAACGGTAACATACAAATCTTGATCTTTTACCGTAATCGGATCTTGCAAAGATTGCATAATACGCTGAGTCACTATTGCCGCCGTTTCAGGCTTAGCAAGCTGCTCAAGTAAAATAACAAATGTATCTTTTGTAAATCGTGAGATGCTGTCGACTTGGCGAATACAAGTTTGCAATCGTGATGCAACTTCTTGTAATACTAAATCACCTGTTTCGTAACTTAATGCATCATTGATCATTCTAAAATCATCAATATCAACAAACAAAACGCCTAATGTTAATTGATAACGCTCTGCTTCATGAATACTGTGATGCAATCTATCTTCAAATAACTGCCAGCCTAATAAATTTGTAATTGTGTCTGCAAATGTGTGACGCAATTTATTTTGCAATGTACTATTTTCTTCGCGAAGATTTTGTTCTATGACACGTGTATTTTTTAGTTCGGTTTGCGCGATATCAAGTTTAGTTGTTAGATGATGAGCAGTTATCTTACTTCGTAGATAACCTAGTACACAGAAAAAAACAATGATGCTAGCGCTTGCAATATAATATGAAGTTGTCACACACTGCTCCGTTTTCCCTAAGCATTACCATTGCGTGCACGAAACATTTTTTGGACGAGATATTTGCTTAGAATAACATAATCACATATTACGTCACTGAATCCGTTCATTTTTTTGATAATCTTAGCCATTACTCATGTCCGTTGCAGCCAACACGTTTTCAGGTTTAACTTTAAGAACAAATTCACGAAACGGCTCAAAAGCTTCTGTATCAGTTGGCACAGGAAGCGGAGAAGATTTCATGACTGCAGCGCGTGCAGAACTATCAAGCGCTGGATCCCCACTCGAGCGAGTAATTTGAACATCAAGTACTACTCCGCCAGGTGCTAATCGAATCATTAATTCGCAAGATAATTTCTTGTCCGCTTGCGGTGGAACAAGCCAATGTTCGCTAATCGCTTGCAAAATAAGCGCCTTATACTTATTAACTTCACCCTGGGCTTGACGATTTTGTGTTCCTTGCAATTTTATTTCTTCATTTAACAATTGCTGGCGAAGCGATTGCTCTGCTTGTTCACGCAATAATTTCTGAAATTGTGATTTTAATTGTTTTTGTTTAATTTCTTTGTGTTTATTCGTTTGTTTTTTGATATCAGCTAATAAATCTTTTGCAAATAAATCGCGTTGTTTTTTCTCTTCCTCTGCTTTTTTCTCAGCGAGCTTTTTTTTCTCCGTAATTTTCAATGCAATAACATCTTTTTGAATAGCCTCTTGCAACGCCTTAGATACCAATTTAGGTGGTGGTGGAGGCGGCGGTGTTGGCTTAGATTCTGGTTTAGCAACTTGCTGAACAGGCTCTGGGGTTGGTTTTTGGGGTAAAATTTTGCTTTTAGCCGTATCCCCCAAAACAACTGCGCTGATTACATCATTTTTATTTGTATTTTCAATCACAGCAAGCGGCGCTGTAAAATCAAAACCCAACGCGAGAATGATCACCACAGCAACGTGGAAAACAACTGAAATAATAAAATAGTTTGAGTTGTGTGGTGCCGACATAATAATTAACTAATTGTTGAATCAGACGAGCTTGGTTGAGTAATAAGTCCTACACTTTTTGCACCTGCTTTCTGCAGTAACACCATGGCTTCAACTACTTTTCCATAATTTGCATTTTTGTCACCGCGTACCAGCACTGGACGTTGCTGTCCTGCTTGCTGATCACCTAATTCCTTAGTAACAAGTGAACTCAGTGTACGTGCTGGAATTGCCTGACTCGGTTTGTCGGCAAGGTTAAAGTAAAAATTACCTGACGCATCAACCGTAACAATCAAAGGTTCTTTTTGCTGATCAGGCATGGCTTTTGCCGTTGTTTGCGGAAGATTTACTTTGACGCCCTGTGTCAAAAGCGGTGTCGTGATCATGAATATCACCAACAATACAAGCATGACATCAATAAATGGGACAACATTTATTTCAGACATGGGTCGTCGTTTCGAGCCTAGTTGATGCATATAAGCCATAGTATTACTCCACGATTTCTAATTTCAATACGTCTTGATGTTGTGACTGACGCATCAGAATGTTAGTAAATTCTTCTTGAAATGCATCAAAACGACTCATTAGCAGTCCAATAGTAGAAACAAATCGATTGTAAGCAATAACAGCTGGTATAGCCGCAAAGAGACCTAATGCTGTTGCAATTAATGCTTCTGCAATACCAGGCGCCACCATAGAAATAGTTGCTTGCTGTACGGTTGCCAGCGAGCGAAAGGCTTGCATAATGCCCCATACCGTACCAAACAAGCCGATATAAGGACTTGTAGAACCAACGATTGCAAGAAATGGCAAATGAATTTCCAGCTTATCCAGTTGCCGCATTTGCGCCACTTTCATTGCCCGCTTGGTATTATCCATTACATCTTCCATGTTCGCATTTGGCTGTTTACGAAAACGCACAAATTCTTTGAAACCTGCATGGAAAACAGCTTCCACACCATCTGATGCAGTTTTACTATACTGGCCTGCATTATAAAGTTTAGATAAGTCTTCGCCGCCCCAAAATTGGTGTTCAAACTTTTGGGTTGATGCTTTGATATCTTGCAAATAAAATCCGCGTTGCAAAATGTATGTCCAAGAAAAAATGGAAGCAGAAGCAAGAATCAACATAACGCATTTAACAACAATGCTTGCTTGCCAAAAATAGTTAAGTAAAGTTGTATCGAAATTCACGTTAATTCTCTCCGTAGTGTCATCAAATTGGGTGATTTGGGCATAGCTCGTGGATGCAATTCATAATCCACACATGCAATTTTGATCTCAGCTTTGCATAGTATCTTATCGGTAGCATTGGCCAAGCGCAAATGCTGATCGTAAATAATGCTAGCAGGACGACATGTTTTAATGGATGTCACCACTTCTACGCGCTCATGTACATGAGCTGGTTTTAAAAAATACATGTTTATAGAGTGTAAAACAAAATGAATTTCATGCTCGCGCTGCCATGACATACCAAAACCCAGTAAGTCCATCCATTCAGAACGTGCGCGCTCCATAAATTTCAAATAATTACTGTGATACACGATACCGGTATAATCGGTATCATCAATATGCACACGCAATGGATAAATAAATTCGTTTTGCAACCTCACTCCACTCCTTCAAATAAATTCATATTTTGAGCAGCGAATAATTTTTCTGGCGCTTTCAAACCAAAATGCAAATAAGCGTGTTTAGTCGCAATACGTCCTCGTGGTGTTCGCAGCATAAATCCCTGTTGAATCAAAAAAGGCTCAATGACATCTTCAATCGTTCCTTTTTCTTCATTAATAAATGCAGCTAAACTTTCAAGTCCCACAGGACCGCCGCTAAATTTTTCCATCAATGCTAATAATAATTTCTGGTCCATCACATCAAAACCTAGACTGTCGACTTTCAAGAAATCAAGCGCGTGCTTAACAATGTTTTTTGATATTTCACCATTCGCTTTTACTTCTGCATAATCACGCACACGACGCAGCAATCGATTGGCAATTCTCGGTGTGCCGCGAGAACGGCGTGCGACTTCTTCTGCGCCTTCTAAATCGATCGCGACCTTTAATATTTGTGCGGAACGCTCAACAATATGAGTTAAATCTGCCGTTTGATAAAATTCAAGACGTGCAACAATACCGAAACGATCTCGTAATGGTGACGTTAGTAATCCAGCACGTGTCGTTGCGCCTATTAAAGTAAATGGAGGTAAATCTAATTTAATTGAACGTGCAGCAGGCCCTTCGCCAATCATAATATCAATTTGATAGTCTTCCATTGCAGGATATAACACTTCTTCAACGACCGGACTTAAACGATGGATTTCATCGATAAATAACACATCACCTGCCTGCAAATTAGTAAGCAGTGCAGCGACATCAGCAGGCCGCTCAAGTACAGGGCCTGATGTTTGTTTTATATGCACGCCTAATTCATTTGCAATGATATTGGCGAGCGTTGTTTTTCCAAGCCCAGGTGGACCAAAAATCAAAACATGATCAAGCGCATCGCCTCGCGCTTTCGCTGCTTGGATAAAAATTTCCATTTGCTCACGAACGCTTTTTTGTCCGGCGTAATCGCGCAAAAATTTAGGCCTCAGTGCACGATCGACAGGGTCTGTTTCTTGTTGTTCAGGTGCAATAATTCTATCTGGCTGCATCATCACATCATCTCCCTAAGCGCGCGACGAATAAGTTCTTCACTGGTTGCTGCACCATCATCAATTTTGGTAACGGTACGATTTGCTTCTTGTTGTTTATAGCCTAGTGAAACCAGTGCAGCGATAGCATCTTGTAATACTTGATGCCGCAACCCTTTATCGACTTTTGCAAGCACCGCACCTTCGCCCGGTGCTTGGGACCAATCAGTTAATTTGTCACGCATTTCTATAATCAAACGTTCTGCCGTTTTTTTACCTACACCGGGCAAACGCACTAAACTGGCCGTGTCATTATTTAAGACTGAACGTACGAATTCATTTGTGGCTGTGCTTGATAAAATAGTTAACGCAAGACGTGGCCCAACACCGTTCACTTTAAGCAATGTACGAAAAAGAGTTCGTTCTTCTTTCGTATAAAAACCATATAAATGATGCGCATCTTCTCGAACAACTAAATGAGTAAATAAGCTGACTTCTTGTCCTTGATCAGGCAATTGGTAAAACGTACTCATGGGTGCATCAATTTCATAACCAATTCCATGAACATCAACTATTATTTGCGGTGGCTGTTTTTCCAAAATGGTCCCGCGAATTTTTCCAATCATTCTTACACCCTTTTTTATATAGCTGATCGCACCATCATATAGGCAAAGATAGGGTTTTCAATGGTTTTTTAAGTATATAATTAAGCACCAGTTTACTGTTTTATTTCTAAATGTTGACATACGTCAACATTTTGTTATACTTAACTATTATAAAGAGGATAGGTACAAATGGAATAATTCGTAATGAAAAGAAGTAAGCACCCTAATAAAGAAATTGAAGTGGCGATTTCATATGCAGAAGAGAATGGTTGGACTTATAAAAATTCGGGAAAATCTGCCCACTCTTGGGGAAGATTACTTTGTCCGCTTCATACACGGGAAGGACATCAAATGTCTATATGGAGTACACCTCGGAACTCTTTTAATCATGCGCAACAAATCCGAAAGTTAGTTGATAAATGTCTGCATAGCAAAGAGGAGGAAGTAAATGAAAACTAAAACATTTGAATTTACACTGGTATTAAAATATGTAGATGAAACGACACCGCATCTTGAAGACAGTCTTTACGATGCTGGTTGCGATGATGCATTGGTTCAATACAGAAATGGCGCTGTCTACTTGGATTTCGTTCGAGAAGCAGCTTCATTAGAAGAAGCAGTAATTTCAGCAATAAAGGATGTGAAATCTACTTCTACATTTGCAGAAATTGCAAGCGTAACACCAGAAAATTTGGTTACAGAAGCTGAAATTGCTAAAAGACTAAATAAAAGTCGTCAAATTGTTTCACTGTGGATTAAAGGTCAACGAAGAAAATCGTTTCCCCACCCAGTAATGCGTTTAGCAGAAAAATCACCTTTATGGAGTTGGAGCGAAGTTGTTACTTGGCTTTATGACAATAAAATTATTAAAGATAAAGAATTAGTCGATAGAGCTTTATTTTTTGCAAATATTAATGCTGTCCTTGAAGAGCCTGACAAAAAAACCAGAGAAATTCGTCATAGTTTGCTAGAAAGAATAGCAGGATAAATCAAATTAAAAGGATATTTAGACCGGAAATTTGTATTACCGGCCATGGAGTAGGTCATGAAAATTTATATAGATGAATCTGGTTCCTTTTCAATCGATAAAAAAAATCAAAAACATTCAATCTCATGTGTTGTCGCGTTAGTAATTCCTGAAATTCTTAAAGAAAAATTATTTGCTGAATTTGAAAAATGGAAAAACAAAATTATCGTAAAAAAAGAATTACAAAAAATTGAAATTAAAGGATCTGATAATATTTAAATTATTAATAACTCAAGATAGAATTGCCATCATACAGTCTAAAACTTCACACCCAGCTTTTGCAAAGTCCTTGCTTGCGCATGACAGAGCGCAATAGCAAGTGCATCAGCCGCATCAGACTGCAATGATCCACTAATGTTTAATAACCGCTGCACCATGTATTGCACTTGATCTTTCGCTGCCGCACCATGACCCACCACTGATTTCTTTACTTGCCGTGCTGAATACTCTGTCACTGGAACAGTGAGTGCAACAATAGCAGCGCCACGGGCTTGACCAAGCTTTAGTGCAGAACCCGGATTTTCATGCATAAATACTTGTTCGATAGCTGCTTCGTGAGGCTGATAAGTGTCAATAATTTCTTGAACGCCGAGAAAAATTTTTCGCAATCGTTCGTTTGCAGGATAAGACGTTAAATCAATGTAACCACTAGCTCGATAGATATGTCGATTGCCTTGTAGCTCTATCACACCATAACCGGTACGACGTGAGCCTGGATCAATTCCTATGATAATGGTCATATGACATTCCGGTATCTCGGGGTCAGGCCTGACTTGTT
>DAIEGU010000007.1 GCA_027356065.1 Gammaproteobacteria bacterium | reverse complement strand
ATGATTTAATAAGTTCCGCAATATCATGCAGCCATCGTATTGCATTACTGGGATAAGTCACCATTTTATCTTGCACAACAGGTTTAAGTACGGCTGTGTTGCGCACACTAAGAGGCCTGATCAACAAGGTGAACTCACGTAAAACCCATTTATCCGAATGAGCAACCACCTCATAACCCGCTTGTTCGGCAATGTTAATTAAATCAGACATTAAAAAATGCGAACAATGGTCCGCAATGAGCAAGCTATAAGGATTTATTTTCGGATTTGGGACTTGAATAAGCACCAATCCATCTGACGTCAGTAATCTATGTAAATCTTTTAGCCATTGTTTAGGACCAGGTAAATGTTCTAGTACATGCACAAGCGTAATAATGTTGAATGACTTATCTATCTTATCTAGAGATCCTGACGCAAACGCTTCAACACCTGGAATATTTTCTACTTCTTTACGGCATTTATCATCAACTTCAAAACCCATCATTTTCCAATGTGGTGCAATCGTTGAAAAACATCGTAATAGCTCGCCGTTGGCACACCCGATATCCAATAACCTACCTGGCGTTTCGAGATTAAAATAAGATATCGCTTGTTGAAAAATTTTAGCGGAACGAGGCATAAGTTGTTTATTTTCCGATAAAACACCTTGCTCGCTGCCAGCGCCTTGACGATACAACTTATAACTACCATATATCTTAGAAATTTCAGCACGCCAATGATCGTCAATTGGACTTTGTACACAAGCACATTCTTTACAAATTGCTAACTTGCCACCTGCATGCCAAGGAGCCGAATCAGAAGCAACGCGCGGTAAACTTTGATAATCAGGAAACAAACTAAGTTGTGGCGCATAACAAATATGACAAGCGACATTCGAAGTAATCTGACTTGAATCCATTAACGTTGAGATCCTATTTTCATTAGCATTTGCATACATTTAGTACGAGCTTTGTATCGTATCATAGTATTTCTGTATTGCAATTGAGTTAATAGCAAAAATAAATTTATTTTTGCTCCCAATTTGTTGCACAATGCAGCGTATTAACAATGGAATGGATGTTGCCATGATTAAAACAGCGGTGATTGGTGCGAGTGGGTATATAGGAAATAATTTATTACAAAAATATCGAGAAACATTTCCAGATTGTATAGGCACAGGTTTTTCACAAGTCAAACATGGTTTAATTCCTTTCGATTTACGCAATCCAAATTGCGACAGCTTGAATCTTGAAGAAACAAGACATCAAACCGTCATTATCGCTTCTGCAAAACCGAATATAGGTTGGTGTGAATCTTATCCCAAAGAATCTTATGAATTAAATGTCTCAGGCACATTAAAATTAATTACACAGTTAGCTCAACGTCATATTCACGTTATATTTTATTCTTCTGATTATGTATTTGATGGTAAAGAAGGAAATTATTCCGATCAGGCCAAACCAACGCCCACTACCGAATATGGCAGACAAAAAGCAGAAGTCGAACAAGAAATTTCTAACATCACTGACAACTATACCATTATTCGTTTAAGCAAAATTTATGGTACCGCTTGGAAAGACAATACATTGATTGATAACCTTGCTGCTGATTTACTGCAAGGCAAAAAACTGAAAGTTGCTACTGATCAATTCTTTAGCCCTACTCATATAGATGATGTCGTTGCGATGACTATGTATGTGCAAGAACAAAAAATAAAAGGTTTAGTAAATCTTTGTCATGCAACTATTTATTCAAGGCAACAAATTGCCAGTAAACTAGCAGACGCATTAAAAATTTCATCATCACTGTTAGAAAGCGTTTCCTTGCATTCTATCCCAGGCATGGAAAATCGCCCGCTTAACACAAGTCTTATTTGCTCTCCCTCGTTGCAAAAATTTCAATCTGCTTTATGGACAATTGATGAAGCTATTGAATATGTTGCATCGAATTGGAACCAAAAATCGCTCAATTCAAAAGCAGGATAAAAAACATCGGATAGCACTTACTTAACAAGGAGTGGAAATGGAAATCCCTTATAACACGCCGTACATGACGGGACGTGAATTAGATTACTTAAAGCAAGCACATGAAGATAAAAAACTCTCTGGCGATGGAAAATTTACCAAGAAATGTCATGAATGGTTAGAAACGCGTTTCAATGTTAAAAAAGCCTTACTAACACAATCTTGTACTGCTGCTCTTGAAATGGCTGCTATCTTAATTGATATTCAGCCAGGTGATGAAATCATCATGCCCTCTTACACGTTTGTATCCACCGCTAATGCATTCGTATTAAGAGGTGGCATTCCTGTTTTTGTCGATATACGTCCAGATACCTTGAACATTGATGAAACTAAAATTGAAGCCGCCATCACGGATAAAACAAAAGCCATTGTACCTGTGCATTACGCTGGCGTAAGTTGCGAAATGGACACCATTATGGCTATTGCACAAAAACACAATCTGTATGTGATTGAAGATGCCGCTCAAGGAGTTATGTCGACTTATAAGAAACGCTATCTGGGTAGCATAGGTCATTTAGCCACATTTAGTTTTCATGAAACAAAAAATATTATTTCCGGCGAAGGTGGTGCTTTATTAATAAATGATGAAAACTTAATTGATCGCGCTCAAATCATTTGGGAAAAAGGCACTAATCGCAAACAATTTTTTCAAGGAAAAGTTGATAAATATACCTGGGTGGATATTGGGTCTTCGTTTTTACCTAGCGAATTAACGGCTGCTTTTCTTTGGGCACAATTAGAAGAAGCAGAAAATATTACCAATGAAAGAGTAGCGATTTGGGACCATTATCATGACGCATTTAAAGACACAGAAAAAAATGGTTACTTAAAAAGACCGTTTATTCCAACTGATATTCACCATAATGCACACATTTATTACGTTTTAGTTGAAGATCTTGATACACGCACACAATTAATTGCCGATCTAAAAAACCATAACATTCATGCGATATTTCATTATATTCCACTGCACTCTTCTCCTGCTGGAAAACAATTTGGACGTTGTCACGAAACGCTAGCATCAACCACCTCATTGGCAAATAGAATTATTCGATTACCGTTATATGTCGGCATGACAACAGAGATGGTAGACATCGTAGCAACAAAAGTAAGTGATTATTTAAAAACAACACACATTGATCTTAAGAAAGCGGTGTAATACCGCAACCTACGAAAGGACACGAAAATGGTTTGTAGAAAAAAAGTGGCCATTGTGCAGTCATGCTACATACCATGGAAAGGCTATTTTGATTTAATGAGCAAAGTAGATGAATTCATTTTTTATGATGATATTCAATTTACCCGACGTGATTGGCGTAATAGAAATATGATTAAAACACCAACTGGTTTGCAATGGTTAACCATTCCCGTCGCAGTGAAAGGCCAATACTTACAAAATATAAATGATACAAAAATTTCTGATCCGAAATGGATTAAAAAACACTGGACAGCTATCGCATTGAATTATGGAAAATCTCCTTATTTCAATCAATACAAAGATTTTATTCACTCTATTTATAATGAATGTGAAACAGAAGCTTACATTAGTTTAGTCAATTTTAAATTTATTAAAAAAATTGCGGAAGCACTCGGCATTAAAACTAAAATTAGTTGGTCAACTGACTACACTATTGATACCACGTTAAAGAAAACAGAGCGTTTACTTGCATTATGCCAAGCAGCAAATGCAACAGATTATTTATCTGGCCCCTCTGCTAAGAATTATATGCAAGAAGATTTGTTCCAACACGCTAACATCAACATTGAATACATGGATTACT
This sequence comes from Gammaproteobacteria bacterium, assembly GCA_027356065.1. Classification (GTDB taxonomy): domain Bacteria; phylum Pseudomonadota; class Gammaproteobacteria; order DSM-16500; family DSM-16500; genus Aquicella. The sequence goes on along the minus strand of DAIEGU010000007.1, from coordinate 5,708 downwards.
CGGGTTACGTTGCTTATCCGCAGTTATTTGGTGACTTCACGCATACAGTCACCATACTCGATTTAATTTTTAATACTGGGAATGAAGCCTATTCTTTTATTTGCCAACGAACTTGAACATTGAAGGTATTTTATGAAACACGATAAGCCACATTTATCAATCGTCACAACGATGTATAAATCTGCTTCTTATTTAGAACCATTTCATGCGCGCATGACAAAAGCAGCGATCAATATCACCAGCCATTACGAAATCATTTTTGTTGATGATGGATCACCCGATGATTCATTAGCAGTAGCGCTCACTTTGGCTAAAACAGATGAGCGTATTAAAGTAATTCAATTGTCACGAAATTTTGGCCATCACAAAGCCATGCTAACAGGTTTACAGCATGCGCAAGGTGATTATGTATTTTTAATCGATTGCGATTTAGAAGAAGACCCTGAACTTTTATTACAATTTTGGGACAAACTTAATCAAGATAAAAATATTGATGTTGTTTATGGCGTACAAAACCAGCGTAAAGGCAACTGGATGGAAAGATGGAGTGGTGATGTTTATTTTCGGCTTTTAAGTTCTTTATCTAACGAAATAAATATAGTTAGAAATATTTCTACTATTCGCCTAATGAAACAAGCATACGTCAATCAATTAACTCAGTTTCAAGAAAGTAATTATTATTTTGGGCCTATCTCTACTCTAGTTGGCTTTAATCAAATCCCTTTTCAATTCAATAAACGCAGCAAAAAAATATCGAGTTATAATTTTTTAAAAAAATACCATATTTTTCTTGACTCAATTATTGCATTCAGTTCGAAGCCGCTTTATTTCATCTTTTATTTAGGAACAATACTGACTCTATTTTCTTTTGGATACATGATTTACCTAATCATTCGAAATTTAATTTGGGGAATCACTATCAAAGGATGGACTAGCATTATTGTTTTAATTTCGTTATTCGGCGGCATTAATATGTTTTTTCTAGGCATTATTTCTATTTACATATTGCATATATTTAAAGAAACAAAAAACCGACCATTTTCTATTATTAAGCACATACATCATAACGCTGCTGCTTCACCGAAAGCTTCATCAGATCATCCGCTGTTCAACATCCTAAGTGAGAATAATTAATGAATAAGCATATATACATTTGCCCAGCCACCCATAGCGAGTTAAACCTTGTTGTTGAGAATGAAACTTATTATATCAATGCAAAGAAAGATAAATACGCATTCAAAGAAGGTTATCCCGATTTTACCTATCCACTTGCGTTATCGGCTAAGCAACAAGAGCAACATCAATATTACGAAAACAATGCCGCTATTTATGATGATGTACAGAACCTAACTTTTGCTATTCAAAACGAAAATGAAGATATTGTCAGAAAAGAAATGGTTAGTTATTTGAATTTAAAACCTAACGCTAAAGTATTGGAATTATCCTGTGGTACAGGATTAGATTCAGTCAACATTGCTAGCTTGCTAAATAATACTGGTGAATTGTACGTGCAAGATATATCCCTAGCGATGTTGAAACAATGCAAGAACAAGTTAGATAAATTCTCAGTCCCTGTACATTATTCCGTTGGTAATGCTAGCTACTTGGCATTTCCAGATAATTATTTTGATGCGGTTTTTAGTTTCGGCGGATTAAATGTGTACGATGACATGAAACGCAGTTTGCGTGAAATGGTGAGAGTCACAAAACCAGGTGGGCGAATTGTTGTCGGCGATGAAAGCTTACCTGCTTGGTTATACGACACAGACTTTGGCAAAGTGATGTTGAATGCAAATCCACTGTTAAAATTTCCCGTGCCTTTTGAGAATATTCCTGTTGAAGCAAGAAATGTCACCGTCAAATGGATTATCGGCGGCGTATATTATCTTATCTCATTTACAGTGGGCGAAGGTGAGCCAAAAGGAAATTTTAATATTGAAATTCCAGGCCGACGCGGCGGCACATTGAAAACTCGATATTACGGTCAATTGGAAGGCGTCAGTGAAGAAACCAAACAACGGGTATTAGCTGCCGCCGCTAAAAATAATGTCAGCGTACATAAATGGTTGGAGCAAGTATTAACATCGGCACTGTCAGCAGACGTTGAATAAATTTGTTGTGGCAGTTGTATTCTTTGCGCCGTGCAACTGCACGCTGTGTCATCCAGTATAACTATTGTCATGACACTAAAATTAATCCGGCCAACACAGAGCCGCCATCTTTGCAACAAAAGGAGATTACATAACCATGTTTAAATGGGAAAAGAAAAGCCAAATATGGGCACCATCATTAGAAAATAAATGGGCGCAAGAATATGGTCAAAATCCAAATGTACTTGTGTTACCAGATCGATTACGCATTTATTTTTCCAGCCGAAAAAAAATGAAAGAAGATAATAAATATATTAGTTATATTTTTTATGTTGATGTTGATAAGCATGACCCCTCAACAGTAATTGCTTTTGAAGACAAACCCGTTTTAAACGAAACAGGCAAAGGTGAAGATAATCATTTTGATGAATTTGGTACGATGCCAGGCAGTCTTTTGTGGCACGGCAATAATCAAGAAGTATGGATGTATTATGTTGGTTGGACACGCTCTGCTACTCAACCATACAAATGGGCAAATGGGTTAGCGATTAGCACAGATGGCGGAAAATCATTTGTTAAAAAAGCAAATGGGCCTATTTTATCTAAACCCTATGACTATCCTTATCTACAAGCATGTCCACGCGTATTAAAACTACATGATGACAAATGGGTCATGTGGTATGCATCGGGCACTGAATGGCTAGATGAAGGCGGCAGATTAAATCCTATCTATGTTTTGATGAATGCTGAATCATCGGATGGATTAAATTGGGCCCTTGGAAATCAACAAACCATACCTTCTGTTTGCAATAAAGAATGCCAATCAAGTGCAAGTGTCATCGAGTTAAATGGCACCTATCACATGTTCTTTTCTTATCGTGATGTATTACCTGATCAACACGGTCACAAACAATATCGCGTAGGTTATGCTTCATCGTCTGATTTAATTCATTGGCATAGAAATGACGCAAACGCTGGCATAGATGTTTCCTCTTCAGGTTGGGATGCAGAAGCAGTTTGCTATCCGCATGTTGTCAAAGTGGATGATAAAATTTACATGTTTTATAGCGGCAACCAATTTGGTTCAGCAGGATTTGGTTATGCGCAATTGATTGGATGAAATTATCGCCCCACCCTAGCCCCCGCAACATGTGCGGGGGGACGATATCTGCATGGATAGATGAAAGGACCAGAATAGATTATGAAAAAGAAAATTATCATCGTGGGCAATGGAATTGCAGCAGAAATTGTTTATGGCGTATTGTCACGCGATAAACGATTTGAAATTGCAGCGTTTACTGTTCATCAAAACTATATGACCTTTGAAAAATTATTTAATTTACCCGTTGTGGCATTAGAAAATTTATTAAATGATTACTCCCCTGCTTCTCACCACGTTGTCATGGCAGTTGGATACAGTAATATCAATCAAAACCGTGAACAATTATTTAATACGCTGATAAGTCATGGCTATGACATCATGAGTTACCTTCATCCCAATGCAACTATTCTTTCTGATAACATCGGTCAAGGTGTGTTTATTATGCCTGGCGCTGTCATTGAGCCTCACGCCACAATAGAAAATAATACCGTGATTTGGAGTAATGCGACCATTGCACATCATGTGATTGTTCGTGAGCATGCATGGATCGCATCGGGCACAGTTATTGCAGGCGAAGCATTAATAGGCCGCAATAGTTTCTTAGGCGTAAACGCAACTGTAGTAAACAAAATCAGTATTGGTAGTTATAACATCATCGGAGCTGGTACTTTGGTTAGCAAAGATACGCCAAATAACACCGTGATGTTGGCACGCTCTGGAGAAAAACATCGATTCGATAGTCAAAGTTATTCGCGTTTTTATCAATCTTAAAGAGATCAATCATGAATGATAGATTAAAAAATTTATTAGCAACCATATTTGATATGAAACCAAGTGAAATTAATGCATCGCTCACACAAGAACAAATATATAAGTGGGATTCATTAACTCACATGGAACTCATCACTTCATTAGAAAAAGAATTTCAAACCGAATTCAGTATGGAAGAAATCGTAGAAATGACGTCAATTACCAACATCATTTCTCTGTTAGAAACACGAGGAATCACCCATGCTTAATCAAGCGGTTGCTATTGTCACTGGCGGTGCAAAAGGTTTGGGTTTATCCATTGCCGAACATTTGTTAGCAGCAAAAGCACGAGTTATTATTCTAGATAATGATGAAGCCACGCTAAAAACATTATCGACTGATTTTATCACTTATCCCATTGATGTAACTTCTAAAATGGATGTCAGCAACGCTATCGATGATATAGTTAATCGACATGAAAAAATTGATATCTTAATTAATAATGCTGGCATCATTCATAGCAAACCCTTATTCAGTATTACCAATAAAGATGATCACATTCATAATTACGAAGAATATAAAAAAATCGTTGATATTAATATGCATTCTGTGTTTTTGATGACATCGTTTGTCGCAGCAAAAATGATATTAAAAAAAACCAAAGGCAATATCATCAACATGAGTTCTATCTGCGCTAACGGCAATGCCGGACAATCTGCTTATTCTGCAGCGAAAGCCGGTGTCAATGCTTTGACTAAAACGTGGGCCAAAGAATTAGGCGCGTTTGGCATTCGAGTTAATGCTATTGCACCAGGATTTATTAACACATCAGCAACACATGCTGCCTTAAATCCTAAGATAGTCGAAAACTTAATTAGTAAAACGCCGCTACGAAAATTAGGCGAAGCAACAGATGTTGCCAAGCTAGTGATTGCCACTATCACCAACAATTACTTGACTGGTTCAATTCTAGATATAAGCGGTGCTATTTCTCTTTAATATGATGCAAACACTTAATACATCACAATATTCAAACTTACTAACAGCATATTATTTGCAAGATAAGCAATTTCCTTTGATCGCATCTATATTAATGCAAATACAAGAGGGTGAAGTTTATTGGGATGGCACCACTAAGAATTTTTTCATTGTACATAAGTTTGGATTTTGTCAATTACTTGAATTTGAAGCTATATCTTCTTTTAAAACAAATTTCACAGACACATTTCTTATTAAACGGCAATTTCCGAATAATAAATTACGCTGGTACGATGTTGATAATGAATGGAAGCAACACATTATCGATGCCGAGCATCCAAACATAGCATTAGTTGAGCGTATTCAATTTAAACATAGAGAAACAAATCAAAACAATATAATCACTGTAAACAATGATTATGTTTTAACTCAGCTTGATCAACATAATTTTGAAGAAATTAATCATCATTTACCCATTGATTTGGATAATCGATTTTGGCCATCAAAACAATTATTTTTTCAACATGGGTTTGGCTCTGTCCTTTATCATCGCAATAAACCCATTAGCATTTGTTATGCTTGCGCGATTGCAAATGGTTATTCCGAAATAGATATTTTTACTGATGAAAATTATCGTCAACAAGGCATTGCTAGTATTGTCTTGACCCATTTTATTAATTTATGTGATCGTTATAACGTGAAAGCAAATTGGGATTGTTATGCTAATAATTTTCCTTCGCTTAACTTAGCTAATAAATTTTTATTCACACCACATTATCGCTATTGTC
>DAIEGU010000004.1 GCA_027356065.1 Gammaproteobacteria bacterium | reverse complement strand
AGATCCTTCGAGCAAAAAACGCTCTCAGGATGACAACACTCAATTCTCAGCGTAACAACACTTGGCCCTCAACATGACAACATTTAGTTCTCAGGATGAAAAAAATAAATCAGGGACCTCATATGCAAGAACTACGCAATCCAACATTATTTCGTGAAGCTTGTTTTATTAATGGCGAATGGATGCAAGCGGACAATGGTAAAACTATTCCAGTAAAAAATCCTTTTGACGATGCATTATTAGGTCATATTCCTGAATGCGGAAAAGCAGAAACAGCACGTGCGATCACTGCTGCAAGCGATGTATGGAACGATTGGAAAACAAAAACAGCGAAAGAGCGTTCTGATCTTATGTGGGCTTGGGCACATTTAATTGATCAGAACAAAGAAGATTTAGCAACCATCATGACGCTAGAACAAGGCAAGCCATTAGAAGAAGCGTTGGGGGAAATGGATTATGCCAATAGTTTCATCAAATGGTTTGCAGAAGAAGGTAGACGTGTTTATGGTGATGTCATTGCATCGAATAAAAAAGACCAGCATTTGCTTGTTATCAAACAGTCTATTGGTGTAGTGGGTGCAATCACACCATGGAATTTTCCAGCTGCAATGATCACACGCAAAATTGCACCTGCACTCGCTGTAGGTTGTCCTGTTGTTATAAAACCTGATCAAGAAACACCTTATACTGCGCTTGCATTAGCGGTACTTGCAGAGCAAGCAGGATTTCCTGCTGGAGTGATTAACATGGTGACAGGGAATGCGGAAATAATCGGTAAAGAACTGACTTCAAATACACTCGTACGAAAAATCTCATTCACAGGATCGACTGCTGTTGGTAGATTATTAATGCAGCAATGTGCGCCCACCATCAAAAAACTTTCATTGGAATTAGGTGGGAATGCACCTTTTATTGTGTTTGATGATGCTGATATTGATGCCGCTGTGACAGGGACTATCGCATCTAAATTTAGAAATACTGGACAAACTTGCGTATGCGCAAATCGTATTTTTGTCCAAGATGGTGTGTATGAAGTGTTCACGAAAAAATTAGTGCAAGCAGTACAAGAATTTAAATTGGGAAATGGATTGGAAAAAGGCGTGAATCAAGGCCCATTGATTAATGAATCAGCCTTAAAAAAAGTAAAAGAACATGTGGCAGATGCCGTCTCAAAAGGTGCTCAAATTATTATTGGCGGTAAACAACCGGTATTAGGCGGTTTGTTTTTTGAGCCAACGATTTTAACAGAGGTAAATACGGCTATGCGCTTAGCGCATGAAGAAACATTCGGCCCTGTTGCGCCCATTTTTCGCTTTCAAACAGAAGAAGAAGTGATTGCCATGTCAAACGATACTGAGTTTGGGCTGGCATCTTATTTTTACAGCAAAAATATCGATAGAGTTTGGCGTGTTGCTGAGCAATTGGAATACGGTATGGTGGGGATAAATACTGGGATTATTTCCACAGAAGTTGCCCCTTTCGGTGGAATTAAGCAATCTGGCATTGGCCGAGAAGGTTCAAAATACGGTATTGAGGATTACATCGAAATTAAATATCTTTGCATGCAAAAATAAGCTATTGATAGCTAAGAAAAAAAATATAATATTTAATAATTAAAAGAATTTTTACTCGTATTTCTTATTTAATCATATGGTAAGGTTCATCTGCTAAATTGAAGAGTAGTTAATTCAATTAGATGGTTAGAGCAGGCATTTAGATAAAACTATTATTAGTTATTAGCAATAATGAGTGAGGAGCAGGCGATGAACACAATCGCAGAATTTTTAAACTATATACAAGAGTTAATCAATCTTCATAAAGATAATCCTGATATTTTAGCTCCTCTGCATGATATTACTAGTGAATTCAAAAAACGCCAGATATTAACCAAAAATGATTTGGTAGAGCTGGGTATAGCCCAACGCGATAATGGTAAGTACATTTCTAAAATGCCAGAAGAAATATTTTCTAATGTACTGCTTGAACAAGCTAAAAAGAAATTAGAATTATTACGTTCTCATGTGAGAAAAAATAAGGAAGATAAAAAACACTTTGAAACTGCAATAGCTTTTCTTAATGCGCCTGAGGAAATTAGATCTCAGTTTTTTGAAATTATTTATGCAAATCCCATACAACCAAAAAATGATGAACTTAGTCCTAATATCAAAAAATATTTAGATGAAGTCATGGCTGATGATGCGCAGAAAGCCATAGCTATAATAAAAAAAGATTGGCCTTTTTCAAATGAACAATTAAGCGCCCTGCTTTTACATTTGAGAAATATAGGGTCGCATTTACCTATGCAGGCAGAAGCTGATGTAAGAGCAAAAGTTCTTGCTTATGTTTTCTCTAAAGCCAATTTTCCAAAGAGCCTAAGTTTTTTAAAAAAACTTAATGAGATTGAAGAAGCTGTTGGGTATGCGGGTGAAGATTCTGTAAATTATGCCAATGCTCAAAGCATATTCATGGCTCCAACTGAGCAACATTTTTATAGAAATGGAATTTTCCCCGGATTAATTGAATTAGCTATTCTTGCAAAGCAAGGGAATGTAACCAATTACAAGGAATTACTTTTAATAGACGAATTAATAAGAAAAATTAAAGACTTTAATAAAGAACTATTAACTCTTGTTGATGCAAATTTAAAGCGTTCACTTGTAGATGAAAATGCAGAACTCAAACAATCATTAGATGAAAAATTCAAAAAAGCATTCGAAAAATTAATCTCTGATCGAGCTGAGAGCATCAGAGATGATATGGTTCCAATAAAAAGCAATGTTAAAGACCCAACAGCACTTGCTTTGATGGATAAGATTTTAAATGATTTAAACAAGACTGAACGCCAATTAAATTACATACTGGAAGAGGTGACTTCTACTCTAAAAGCAAGCAATGAAAAAACCATAAAGAAAATTGCTTACGTTGATATTGATGGTACGTTGATACAAAACGGTGAATTAAATACCAGATTGCTCGATAAATTGAAAGAATATGACGAAGTTGTTTTGTTCACACAACGATCTAAATATATTCAATCAACAGGTATTTCTCGTCCGATGGGATTGGGGAAAGGAATAGTGTCTGTTACAACGGAGCAAGTCATTCATGGCTTACAGTCGCGTGGCATTACTAATGTAAAAATTTCAACTTCCGTTGATCATTTTTTTGGTGAGCCAACTGCATATTATCAAATAGCTAATATGGCAGAATTCGAACGGAAAGCTTATCAGCGCGGTCTTCTAGCAATTAATGGGAATGTTCCTTCTGAAGAAGAAATTTCAGTATTTAAAGCTGAACACGAAGCAGAGTCGCAGATTATAAGAGAAAAATTAAACGTTGAAGAGAATGTGCCCCCAGCAAATTTTTATCCGCGAGATAAAGTAGAGCAGTATGAAAAACTGACCGATTTTTATGCCAAAAAATATGGCCGCAATATTGAAATATCCATCTTTGATGATCGCAAAGAAAATTTAACTGAAATTCTAGATTCAAATCTCAGTGATGACCTTAAACCAACTGCTTATTTGGTTAAAGGAAGTAGTTATAAAGAAGTTTTCGATACAGTTACTTATCCACAAGAAGATTTTGAAAGAAGTGTTATTCCAACTTACACTAAATTGGTTGGTTTTTTCGTAGCAATGAAGCAAGCCTATTTGAACGATGCGCAACAAGAAATAACTAATAATTTAGATCGAATCATTAATGAATTGTTAGAATTTAAAAACCCGAATAGATGGAGCAACATAAGAGAACTCTTATCCAATTTAATTGGATTAGGAGTGAGGGCAGAAGATCTTGATTTAGAAATTTCACTTCAAGGTATGGTGAATGCATTAGACGGCGCCCTTGATAATAATAAATCTAAACGTTTTATTGAAAGTGCTAAGCGGGAAGAAGCAACTGTCGCTGAACAATCATTTAAGTATGCTCTTCCAGATGCTAAGCGGGATACGATAGGTGCGTTAACTGTATCTCAACTGCTTGTACCAGCGCTTGAAGCAATGAAAATACTTTTTGCGCAAGTACGCGCAATTGATTTGGATAGTAGCCCAAAAGATTTGGTTAAGGCATTTACGAATTATGCATTATTTAAAGCAGAATTATGCGAGCAAGGTTTTGAAAGTAATGTCGGCGAATTGCAAAACTTTGTTCTTGAAGGGTTGCGTGCAGATCCACAGCTTAATTTGACAGTTTATGATTTATTTAAATTAAGAGCTGTTGCTAACCGAATAAGCGATCAATATGAAGATCTTAAAAGAAAGAAAATTGAATATGATGACGCTTATCCACAAAGAAAAAGAAATATTGAAGTAGCTATTCAACAGGCAACAAAGTATTTAAAAGAGCTTATTGATGACATAAGTAAACTTGATGTGTACAGTGAAAAAAAATTAAATACTTCTACCGCTGATAAAAAAAGTTTAATCGAGATAAAAGAAGCCACACAGAAAAAATTAAATGATCTTTATCATCAGCTTGATAACTTGGAACGCGAACAAGATGAGATGACAGAAAATGCTGTTAGATATGGAGAAATGTTTACATTATTAGACATCATGGACCAGCAGTATCTTGAGTCTAGATTTTTGACTGAAGTAGCAATGAGTGAAGGTAAAGATGAAAAAACGGCAGCGGTATTTGTAGAGCATCATGGACATGGTGCCCAAGAGTTTGGCCTCATTTTAATATCTGTAAATCCCAAAGAAAAACTTCATTTAGATGAATTGGCAAAAATTTCAAATGAACATGATCATTTACCCATTTTAATCAATGCTGGCGGTGAACTTAGCTTGTTTGGATACATAACTGCAGAAAAACAATGGAAAGTCACTCCGCTGAATAAACAAAATATTACCGATGCTTGGCATAAAATACCAAAAGTAATGCGTGAACAAATGGAAAAAGAAGCGCAACAAAAACAAAGAGAAGAAGAAAGAAGCGCGCAAAAGTCATTTGAGAAAGCTTTTGAAAAGATAGCGTTCCCAGAAATTGGCTCGACTTCTGTATTGGCACAAGAAAATGTAACAACATATATGCGTCAAATAATTCAATTAAAGAATGCGCATACTGTACATGACAGTGTGAGTGTGCCAAGACTATGCGAATATTTAGTACGTCATTTCCCATTAAAAGAAATTCCAGATCGAGTCAATCAACTTTTTGCAAATCAAAAAGATAGAAATAATTTTAATATTAGTTTTTATAATTATCAGTTGGAAAATACTTTACACATTTTTCAATGGCAAAAGGCTTTAATGATACAGGGCGGAATGCAAGAAGAAATTGCTAAGCAGCTTGAGCTTAAACCTGCGCGTTATTTTTTATCACAACGCGAACCTGAATCATTGATTGAAAAACCTTCAGTGAAATCTAAATCAAACGAGAATGTTTCCACAGAAAATAATAAATACTTTGCTAAAATAGTTGCAGGTCCTTATAGACCCAGTGAATCTATGTATGTTCCTCCTACGGAAAAAGAAATGGCCAAGGCAAGAGAACAAGCATATTCAGCTGCAAAAGAAGCTGCTCATGCGGTAATGGAAAAGAAAATTGAAATTTTTACTCAAGAAATATGCGAACAGTTTATTTTAAATTTAATCGGATTAATTAAAACGACACCATGGCCAGATGCCGGCGTATTTTTTGGAACAACAAGAGAAGGTGTGCCTCATCGGATCAGAGGAAATGTAGCTGCCATTTATGATCTCTGTTTAGAAGCTAAAAAAACGGGAGAGTGGATACTTAATTTCCAAAAGATTGCATATATTGGGGCGATGGCTGCAAGAAATAAGCCTACTACTTTCTTGGGTTTTGGTAAACGCGATGATGTTACACAAAAGTTTTATGATATGTTTGGTAAATTCGAGCAGGAGGCACTTGCTCGTAAGGCTGCCGAGAATAACAACGACAAAGATCCAACAGATGGTATAGTCCCTCAAAGTAAACATTAATTACAAACCGCTACCTATTGTGTGTAGCGGCTTTCATTATTTAATTTAGTTAGAGTTCCTGAGCTTAATACTTTCTATGAGCTGCGTATCATTCATATCACTATCATAGAATTGTAGTAATGGCTCCTGTTTTGGCCGCTCTTGTAATTCTCGTAATTCTCGTAATTCTTTGGGTTCTTGAGGTTCCTGAGGCTTTGCCCATATTGAAGAGAAAGAATAAGTGCTGACCTTTAGATAGGAAGCATAACTAGCTGTTGTCTGAATAACTTTATTGGCTGCGTTGATTGAAGCTTCTACATACTTTTGATAGTTTGTTGCTGCCTTTTCTAATCCAACACTAAAATCAATAGCGTTATAAGTATTAATTAAATTTATTAATTCAGGATCATTTATCATTACTGCAGTGTCATTATCATCGGCTGCTAAAAATTCACTTTCTTCGTTCAAATCAGAAATTAATCTATCTAATGCTTTAGGATAATCATTAACACCAATAAAATAATGGTGATAAGCATATTTATCTTTGACTGCTACTTTATCTCTGAAATCTTTGGCTATTTTAATACGTGTTTCTTTGATGCCAGGCCCTTCTCTCTCTCGTAAACATTTCTTAAAATCATTTATGTCAAACATAGATTTTGTTAATGGGTCTATATGTTTCGTTAGTGTATCCCTCTCATTGTTTAACAGAAGCTGAATTGGCGTACAAAATGTTACAAAAATAAAATCACATTCTGTTCCTGAATTTATCAACATTATTTCTTTTAACTTACTATGTAATTCAGTTAATTTTTCCTTATTTGATGGTAAGGATGAAAACAACCATAACATAAATTTATTATCATCAAATTTTACGCCAGGATATTGTTCCTCCCATTGATTTGCTAAAACGTTTTTCCAACAGACAATAGCACAGCCTAATTCAAACCATTTTTTAAGATAATTTAGAAAAGTGTCTTTATTCACATGAGCAACATCAGAATTTTCTTTTTGTATTTCACTTGCAATAGCACTTACAAATTCATCTTCTGTCATATTAAAACGGTTACGTAGAATATCATTAAAAAAATTTATCTCTGTTTCAGTGACAGGTAAAGGCGGAAGGTCATTTATCATTTGTAATAGATTTTGCATGTTTTAGCCCTTATTTTTACTTCCACTTAAGCGTGAGTGATGAATTGTTTTCATCATAGTATGAAAATAAAATGCGATAAAATATTTTTTATTTTTATTAAGGAATTATTAAGAATAAACGTGAATATAATTATTATTGCGTTGTCGCCCCCCTGGCTCTCCCCTTGCGGGGGAGAGCCAGGGGGGCGACAAGAGCGCAATAACAAATTATGCAACAAAGCCCACTGGACGCATTACCTAAATATCAAACTTGATGCCTTGAGCCAATGCTAAACCCGTACTCCAATTAATCGTATTGGTTTGTCTACGCATATAAGCTTTCCATGAATCTGATCCTGCTTCACGGCCGCCGCCAGTATCTTTTTCACCGCCAAATGCACCGCCAATTTCTGCGCCTGATGTTCCAATATTAATGTTTGCAATACCGCAATCGCTACCACGAGCAGACAAGAAAATTTCTGCATGAGTAATATTTTGGGTAAACATGGAAGAAGAAAGTCCAAAGCTAGAATGGTTTTGCATTGCTATTGCTTCATCCAGCGTAGTGTATTTCATAATATATAAAATAGGGCCAAACGTTTCATGCTGAACAATGACCCATTCATTTTTAGCTTCGATGATGGTTGGTTCAACAAAATAACCGGGGCGATTAATGACATTACCGCCTGCTAAAATTTTCGCGCCTTGTTTTTTTGCCGCATCGATTGCTTGGGTAAAATGCTCAACGGCTTTTTTATCTATCAATGGGCCCATTAAATTATGTTGATCTAGCGGATCGCCAATGGTAATTTTTTTATAAGCGTTCACAAGCGCATTAACTAATTTGTCATAAATCGCTTCATGGATAATCAATCGACGAGTTGTAGTGCAACGCTGACCAGCAGTACCTACAGCGCCAAAGACAACAGCAGGAACAACCATGTTTAAGTTAGCATTTTCATCAACAATAATGGCATTGTTTCCGCTTAATTCAAGCAATGATCGTCCTAATCGTTTAGCAACAGCCACATTAATTTCTTTTCCTACTGCTGTTGACCCAGTAAAAGAAACAAGCGGTACACGTGTATCATTTGCCATTGTTGTGACAATGTCTGTTTTATCTGAAATGATTAAAGAAAAAATTCCACTGAATCCAAATCTTTCTATCACGCGATTGCAAATGTGTTGAACAGCAAGCGCACATAATGCAACTTTAGGCGAAGGTTTCCAAATAACGGTATTGCCGCAAATGGCAGCAATAAATGCATTCCATGACCAAACTGCGACTGGAAAATTAAATGCGCTAATCACACCGGTAATTCCAAGCGGCTGCCATTGTTCATACATACGATGTTCTTTGCGTTCAGAATGCATGGTTTTTCCGTATAACATACGCGATTGACCAACAGCAAGATCAGCCATATCAATCATTTCTTGTACTTCACCATCACCTTCTTGTTTTGATTTGCCCATTTCAAGTGAAACGAGACTGCCTAAAAAATCTTTGTTTATACGTAATTCATCGCCAATAGCTCGTACGATGTCACCACGTTTAGGTGCTGGTACATTGCGCCAAGTTAAAAATGCTTGCTGCGCAGCTTTAATTACTTTTTCATAATCATCGTTCGATGCATTATAGATAGCAGCAATGGTTTCGCCATTTGCTGGGTTACGAGAAATAATTTCACCTTCTGTTTTTGTTTGCGACCACCATTTTGAGCTTGTACTAGCACCGCTATTTTTTTCGTTTAAATGTAATGATTCTAAAAATTGTTGCATGATAAAAAATCCTTTTGAATTAAGCGTAATATTCACCAAATTGATTATGTGTAATATCGTCAAGAGAAAATTGTTCTTGTCTAACAAAACCGCTATAAGTTTCGGGATTATGCAGTACTAAATCTACTGCCGAGCAAATGCCTGATGCCGTTGTTAATTGAATGGCCGACCATCGGATGCCGCCAATTTTTTTGGGATAGAATTTTTTAACATAATTTTCTTCTATGAATTGATCATCTTGTTTTCCAGTGACTGAAACATAAACTAATACGACATCTTGATATGTTTTAGGGACTGCATTTTCGAGAATCATTTTTAATGTTTCTCTATCATCATTTAATTTGAGATCATTCATTAGAAATTTGATTTTTTGGCAATGGCCAGGATAGCGTATCGTTTTATAACTCAAGTGTTTTACTTTGCCATAATAACTTTGTGCAAGACTGCCTATGCCACCTGATGTATTAAATGCTTCATAAGTAAGACCATCTATTTTAATTTCTTCTAAACCTTCGAGTGGTAATAATTCAATTGGCTCACCATTTTCAACGGCTTCACAAGGATTGCCATATTCATTAATTAAACCATCGGTTGACCAAGTTAAAGAATATTGCAATGCATTGCTGATATTAGTTGGTAGCGCGCCTACACGCATTTTGACAGTATCTAGCTCAGGAAAATTTTTCATTAAATGATTTGCAACAATGCTAATAAATCCTGGTGCAAGACCACATTGAGGAACGAATGAACTTTTCGCTTTTTTTGCAAGTTCCGTTACCATTCTTGTTGTTTCTACATCTTCTGTCAGATCAAAGTAATGAATATTTTGTTCCGCGGCAATTTCAGCAATTGATTTGTTGCAATAAAATGGCAAAGAAGAAATAACAGCTTCAACTTTATGTTGTTTAATGAATTGAGTGACTGCGTTTTTATCTTTTGCGTCTAACTTTATATATTCAAAGTTTTGCAATTTGCCTAATCGTTTAATTAATTGATTGTCATCTTGAATGTCGGCTAGATAAACAAAATAATTATTTGAATGAGTGAGCAAAAAAGTTATCAGTGAACCAATTTTTCCCGCTCCTGTAACAAGAACTGTATGCATATCAAAACTCCGTTTTATTAATCCTAGGTGTTCTCTTAACGAGCGCTATCATAATGAGTTAATGAGTTGGAGGGAAGGAGTCTTCGTTATTGTTGCACTGGTTAAGAGGGAGTATTTTTATGGCATCAAATACGTACCATTGCCAGTAGCAATCAACGTATTTTCTTGATTGAACAATTCCATGCGGGCAAAAGAAATTTTATTACCACTTTTCATTAACCAAGCTTTAGCAATAAATATGTCACCTTTACCTGGGCGCAAATAACTAATTTGCAAATCAATCGTACTGCATTTACCTAAAACTTCGACGAGCTCGTTAATATCATGATTGCGATTTTTATAAATTGCGCCAGCCATCACAACCATGCCGCCTGCCATATCCAATACGGATGAAATAACCCCGCCATGCAAAATTCCATGCAAGAAATTTCCAATTAATTCTTTTTTCATGTTGAACGTCATCACAACATGATCAGCTGCAAGTGTTTGTAATTCCAAGCCCAACATTTGATTAAAAGGAATGTCATCGAACGCATGCAAAAGTTGTTGCATTATTTTTTGCTGATGCTGATTTGATTCCAGTTTCATTATTGGCCTGGCGTAAACGTCTGCGAGGGATTAACTATGTGAGCAAGTGCATTTTCTACAGGTTTTTCTAAAGGTGATTCATCCATTAAAGGGCTGGCTGCTGCTACAGCACTAAGAAGCGTGGTTAATTCTGCACCTGTTGGGTCTTCTTTTCCCGGCTCGGCCGTATTTTCTTTTGACATGAAATTGTCGCCACCGCCTTCATTTACATTAGGCAATCCAATGAGATCTCCTAATACAACGGTAGTAAGTTGACCCACTTTGTCTTGTCCCGATGGATCAATGCCAAATAATGACGCTAGATACATTGTAGCAGCCATGGCAGCTTCTTTTTCGTTGCCTTTAATATCCTGTTGTTTCATTTCATTTGCAATTTTACTTGCAGCTTGTTCAGCTAATTTCTTAATTTCTTCATCCGTGAATTTATGTGCTTGGCCAGGTTTGGGTGGTGTTAATTCATTCAGGGCAGCAAACAACGGTAATAATTTTTCTTTTAATGCTTCTTTATCTTGTAATTGTTCAGGCGTTAATTGTGGGCGTAGTTCAGCTTGCGGATTAACATTTTTATTATGTTTAAATTCAAATTTTATGGTTTCTGTTAATAATACAACTAACTTTGCTAAGCCTTCACGATTATCACGCAAATCAAAATCGCCTTTGGAAAGATTGACATTTCCCATGACATTTTCGGTGACTGCTTTCACTAATGCCAATTCTTGGTCTGGCGTTATACCTTCCAGTTTCCCTTCTTTTTTTAAGTCTTCAATAAGTTGCTGGATCAAAGGTTTGAGATTGTCGGCATTGATTGTAGTACCAGACTTTGGCATAAAAACTTCCTCTTTGTATAATCAGGCTTACTTATTATGATAGCAGGATCATATAGTTTTCGCCGGTGAGTTACAAATGCTTCAGCCTATCATTCTGCGTCTTGCGCTTCCTGTACCTCTACGGCGGTATTTTGATTATTTAATTCCAGAAGGTATTGATACATCAGCATTAATTCCAGGCGTGCGTGTCAGAGTACCTTTTCAGTCGCGTACATTGGTTGGAGTTTTGCTGGAAGTGGTCAATGAATCATCTGTGCCGTTGAGTAAGTTAAAACCAGCTCTAGAAGTGCTCGATACGGAGTCACTTTTCCCTGAGGATATTTTTAAACTCTGTCGTTGGGCGGCTGAGTATTATCATTATTCATTAGGTGAGGTGTTATCAAACGCGATGCCTGGAGAATTGCGTAAAGGTAAATCAACATCGATTAAATTGAAATCACCCATTATTTCTAATGCGAGTGATGTTGTTCCTGAATTAAATGCAGCTCAACAATTCGCAGTAAACACCATTGCTGATGCTAAAAATAAATTTAATGTGTTTTTATTAGATGGTGTAACTGGCAGTGGCAAAACTGAAGTGTATTTGCGTGCGATACAAGATTGTTTGACGCATGGTAAACAAGTATTAATGTTAGTTCCCGAAATAAGTTTAACACCGCAAACGATTGATCGTTTTCGTGCGCGCTTCAAAGAACATATTGTTGCATTGCATTCTAATTTTTCTGAACTAGAACGATTGCGTGGCTGGATCACTGCAAAATCGGGTCAAGCTAAAATTGTGATTGGTACGCGCTCAGCTATTTTCACGCCGTTTGCAAATTTAGGTCTTATTATTGTTGATGAAGAACATGATACTTCATTTAAACAGCAAGATAGATTTCGTTATCATGCGCGTGATCTTGCTATTATGCGTGCAAGCGTAAATCAAATTCCGATTGTATTAGGTTCTGCAACGCCTTCGCTTGAATCATTATTAAATGCTAAACGTAAACGGTATAAATATTTAACGTTGCCAGAGCGTGCAGGTGCTGCGCAATTGCCGCGTTATCAATTGGTTGATTTACGTCAATCAACGGTTGAAGAAGGATTATCAACACCATTATTACAATTGATGCGTGAACACCTTGCTGCTAATAATCAAGTCATGTTGTATTTAAATCGACGAGGATTTGCGCCGGTATTTTATTGCGGGGAATGTCATTGGATTGTGGGCTGTAAACGTTGTGATACTCGCATGGTGTATCATCGCAAACCACCTCGATTGCATTGTCATCAGTGTGATGCAAAACAATCTATTCCAAAAAAATGTAGTGAATGTGGTGGTGAAAATTTAAATCCAGTTGGATTGGGTACACAACGATTAGAAGAAACGTTGGCTGCTTATTTTCCTGATGTGCCGATTATTCGTGTTGATCGAGATAACACACGACGCAAAGGCGCGATGCAAGATTTAATTACGCAAATTCATTCGCAAGAAAAAGCTATCTTGTTGGGCACTCAAATGCTTGCAAAAGGTCATCATTTTCCACAAGTCACCTTAGTTGGTATTGTTGATGGAGATAGTGGATTGTTTAGCGCAGATTTTCGTGCAGTTGAACAAATGGGACAGTTGTTAGTGCAAGTTTCTGGGCGTGCAGGCCGTGCTGAAAAAAGAGGTACAGTGGTGATTCAAACGCGTCAACCTGATCATATGTTACTACAAACATTAATTCATCGTGGCTATAACGAATTTGCAGAAACATTATTAGCTGAACGTGAAGCAGCAATGCTGCCACCTTTTTCTTATTTTGCTGTTTTTCGCGCCGAAGCTTATGCAGAAGATAATGCGCAACATTTTTTAAATACATTAAAAAATATTTGTACGACGACATCGAAAGCGATCACTGTGTTAGGTCCTGTTCCTGCGATGTTGGCAAAACGCAAAGGACTTTATTGTCAGCAATTACTCGTACGCTCAGACAAACGCAGTGCATTGCAACAGTTTTTAAAAAATATTCTCCAGCAAATGGAAGAATCGAGTAAGCAATCGGTCAAGTGGGTGTTGGATGTGGATCCGGTGGAAGTGGGGTGAATATTCCTGGGGTCAGGCCTGACTTGTTGATATATAGTAGTAGATAAGTCAACAAGTCAGGCCTGACCCCAGCAAAGAGTGGTCACTCTTTTTTTCCAAACGCTTGTAGAAAT
>DAIEGU010000179.1 GCA_027356065.1 Gammaproteobacteria bacterium | reverse complement strand
GATATTACCGGATTACAAGCACACCTAAATATTCTTATTCATTCTGAATTAGGAAGCTTTTTTGAGAAAAATGAAACAACGTTTTCTTTATCTGATGTGATAGATAAGAGTGGGGTTGTTTATTTTTCGCTCCCTGCATTGCGTTTTCCGAGCTTTTCTAAGGTATTAGGCAAGTTAGTTATTAATGATATTAAAGCTGTAGTTGATAGAAAAAATAATATCCGCCCTATATTTACTGTTTTTGACGAGTTTTCTGTATTCGCTGGCGAGCAGGTTTTAAATCTTGTGAACATGGGAAGAGGTAAAGGCGTGCATGCAATCTTTGGTACGCAAGGTTTAGCTGATCTTGATCGAGTGGATGTTGCATTCAAAAATCAAATATTAAATTGCGCTAATACATTGATATGCCATCGGTTGAATGATCAAGAAAGTGCAGAGACAGTTTCAAATTGGATTGGTACTAAAGATTCATTTACGGTTACTGCACAACTTAATCCTGGTCAAAGTGATGGAGGTATGGGGTCGATAAGAAGAAATAAAGAATTTATTGTGCATCCAGATGCGATTAAACAGGGATTGCAGGTGGGAGAGGCGTTTTATGTGACGAAGGTGGGTGGGTTTAGGAGGGAGAAGGTTAGCGTTAGATTTGGCTAGATATCCTTCAATCAGAATTAGCTGTTATTTTTTTTCAATTCATCAAAAATGCGTACCATGGCTGACATATCTGATTTGCAGTATTCGATAAGATCATTTTTTTTGTTACGTTTATTTTCTAAAGAGGCTTCTTGATAAGTTTTAAATATTTAGTTTGAGTATCGTCTCCTTATTGAATATCCAGAGTTTTATAACTTAGAGCCTGTTTAAAATTTTTTCTACATGGTTAGAATAATGTGCGTTAAAAATTAGAAGAAAAGAATTTTATATGCGTAAATGCTTTCCCAGCGATATCAATATCAGTAAAGAATGATTTAAAAGATGGAGATGCTATTGACTACCAAAAAGATAACAACAAGATCCCTTAAGCATAATTTATATGGTATTTTCTGTGTCGATGCTGCTTATAGATGATCTGTTTGCAATAACAATAAAAGAAACGTCTGATGTACTAGTAGAGATTGCAAATCGCATTCTAGGCAATTGTATCAATATATTGATACAGCATATTAATAATATCAATCATTGCGGCATTATTTTGCAGGGCAATTTTTTCGATAGCGCCAGATGTTGAATATATTTTTCGTGTATTTTGTTTTTGAAACTGAAAGAGGCAATATTAGTGCAATTTATCAACAATGGCCCTGACATTCCCGACCGTCTTCTACAATTGCATGAAGATGGGAGAGTAGTGTTTTTTTGTGGTGCAGGTATTTCATGTCCAGCAGGGTTGCCTGGATTTTCAGGTTTAGTTGATACGATCTATAAAAATCTTTCTGTCACGCAAAACCCTATACAAGAAGCTGCAATAAAAAATAAGCAGTTTGATACAGCTATTCACTTGTTAGAAGCAGAAATTATTGATGGTCGAAAAACTGTGCGTAGTGTGCTGGCGAAGATTTTAACACCTAGCATCATTACACCAAAGGCCACAGATACACATCAAGCTTTACTAATGTTGGCGAAAAATCGTGAGGGTCGTATTAGGCTCATCACCACTAACTTTGACTCTTTGTTTGAAAAGGTTAAGGTATTAAAATCACTTTCATTTAAAAGCTTCAATGCTCCGCTGCTTCCTGTGCCGAAAGCTCGTTGGGACAGTTTGGTTTATCTGCATGGTTTATTGCCTATCAACCCGACAGCAGATGATCTGGATCAATTAATCCTTTCCAGTGGTGACTTCGGGCGTGCTTATCTGACTGAAGGTTGGGCTGCACGTTTTGTTGGCGAGTTGTTTCGCAACTTCTCCGTTTGCTTTGTTGGTTACAGCATAAACGACCCAGTATTGCGATACATGACTGATGCGATAGCTGCTGATCGTTTACTTGGCGAACAGCCACTGGAGATGTTTGCTTTTGGTAGTTATTCCAAAGGTAAAGAAATGGAGCGCGAAAATGAATGGAAAGCTAAGGGCATTACGCCAATTCTTTATAGAGAGCATAAGAAACATGCTTACTTGCACAGAACATTACATGCTTGGGCTGATACTTATCGTGATGGTATACGTGGCAAAGAACGTATTGTTGTTGAGTGTGCTATTACTAATCCGTCAACTAGCACAAAACAAGATGATTTCGTCGGTCGGGTGCTATGGGCTTTGAGTGACCCGAGTGGATTACCAGCAAAGCAGTTCGCTGAGCTTAATCCTGTGCCATCGCTGGATTGGTTAGAGCCATTGAGCCAACAATTTTACTGCCATGCTGACTTGGATAGATTCGGTGTATCACCAAATACTGTCGTGGACGATAAACTTATCTATGGTCTCATCAATAGACCACCTCCGTATTCACTTTCTCCGCGAATGACGATTGTTAATGATGGGTCTCATAGCAGCAAATTGGATGAAGTGATGTTTCAATTGACCCGTTGGCTGACACGTCACCTTGATGATCCAAAGCTACTAATTTGGTTGGCCAAGTGTGGCGGTCAATTACACGACACATTTCGTCAAATGATCAAACAGCGTTTAAAGGAACTGGATGGATTTACAAGCACAGGTAATACCATCGAACTTGATCGTATTCGGGAGAATGCACCTAACGCTATCCCACGTTCAGTAATGCGAACGCTCTGGTGTTTGATGATTGATGGACATATAAAACCAAAAACAAATGACGATAACCTGAGTCCATATATTTGGATCGATCAGTTTAAGCGTGATGGACTAACCACTCGAATGCGTTTGTCCCTTCGGAAGATATTGACACCATTACTTTCATTGAGTGATTCCTATCCCAGGAATGATGATAAAAATGATCTGAGAAATTTTTTGAAATGGGACGTCGTGTTGGCATCTGCTCATTCTGTCCATGATGTCCTTGCTAAATTATTTGAGAATATGAAATGGAGAGAGATGTCGCCGGCATTATTGGATGATTTCAATACCTTGCTACGTGACACATTTGATTTAATGCGCGAACTCGGTGATATAGATGACAAAGAGGATCGTTCACATTGGTATCAACCATCAATCGCTGATCATCCACAAAATGAATATCACAATTATAACGATTGGACGGCATTAATAAAATTGACACGCGAAGCGTGGCTGGCGACTTTGAAGCAATCGCCGGAGAAGGCGCGGATTTATGCTGAGGCATGGATGCACGTACCATATCCGGTATTTAAGCGCCTTGCGTTTTTTGCCGCTACACATGAACGAGTCATTGCGCCTCGTCAAGCACTTGATTGGTTGTTGTCGGATGAAAGGTGGTGGCTTTGGTCAAATGAAACCCAGCGTGAAACCATTCGATTGTTGGTATTTTTGGCGCCGCAATTGGATGTGACAATGATGGCGGAGCTGGAACAGGCCATTCTTTCTGGGCCACCTCGTGATATGTATCGTGCCTATATTAGTACAAATGTTTTGCATGAAGCGATGGGTCATAGTGTATGGCTTCGGCTTGCGAAAATGGCTCATGCAGGCGCAGTTCTTAGCGAAGTAGGGAACGGGCGGCTCAATGAGTTTGAGAAGAAATATCGGTGGTCACTTATGACAGATGAGGGTCTTCTAGATGAGCGTGATGAATTTGCGGCTTGGATGAGTTCGGGTTTGTATCAGCTAAAGAACTTTACTTCTTTGCCACGTACAAGGCGAGGTGTACTGGATTATCTGCTAGCGCATCCTATTTTAGAGAAATCACAAGATGACGACTGGCGAAGACGGTGTTCTGAGAGTTTTCAAGCGACAGCCTATGCCTTGTGTAAGCTCGCGAAGACAGGTAATTGGCCAGTCAATCGCTGGGATGATGCATTACAAGCGTGGACTGAAGAAAAACTATGTAATCGCTCGTGGCACTTTATGGCGCCAGTAGTGACAGAGGCGCCAAATGACTTGTTGCAATCGTTGTTTCACAACGTTAGCTGGTGGTTACAAGTCGCAGCGAAAACCTTTGAGGGTGATGATGGTTATTTCTTGAAGCTGGCTCAGCGTATTTTGCAATTGGATTCCAAAGACAACTGCGATGTTGATGACCTTGTTTCTCATGCTATCAATCATTCTGTCGGCCGTACGACATTTGCATTACTTTATCGGTGGTTCCGCCAAAAACCCAATGATGGACAAGGTCTACCGGAAGATGTTAAATCTATTTTTACTGAACTTTGCGATATAAAAATCGATAAATTTAGATCTGCGAGAGTGTTGCTGGCTGCTCATGCCATTTCCTTGTTTCGGGCAGATAAGGATTGGTCAGCACAATATTTATTGCCGCTATTTAACTGGAATAGTTCGCCTGATGAAGCAAAGGCAGCATGGCAGGGATTTTTGTGGTCGCCGCAATTATACAGGCCGTTTATAAAGACAATCAAATTTGATTTTCTCGATACGGTCAATCACCACATGCAATTGGGCGAGTACAATCATCAGTTTGCAAGGTTCCTGACATTTGCAGCACTTGATCCCAGCGACATTTTCACAATACAAGAACTAGTTGCTGCTTTTCAAAAACTTCCTGTGGATGGTCTGTATGAATCAGTTCAATCTTTGAAGTTAGCACTAGATAGTGCGGGTGAAAATCGCGAAAATTACTGGAATAATCGAGTATTGCCATTCTGGAAAACTATCTGGCCAAAATCAAAAGATAAAACGTTGAACGACCACCCCGAATCTTTTGCTCTCCTGTGCATTGCGGCAGGCAATGAATTTCCATCAGCAATAAAAGAGATCAAAAACTGGTTGCAGGTAATTCAAAATCCTTACCACGTAATTCAGTGTTTGCAGAAATCCAATTTATCTGTTGATTTTCCAGAAGATGCGCTGCAGTTGTTAGTTGTTATCGTGAATGATAATGTGATTCTTTTACCTCAAGAACTACGTCAGTGTCTTAATGCCATCAATGCAAATTCCACATTCAGTAATGATAATGGGTTCATTAAATTGGATGCGCTTGCTCGGAAATTCAATATTTAATATTGTTGCTCAATAAACGAGATATTAATGTTTGTAATTATCGAGTAGAGTTTGTTTTTGGCAGCGTTACATCTTTGTTTTAGCTCTCAACATGGTTATATCTATCAGTGATGAGCTATGTCCAGTATTATTTTGTGCATGCGGAAATAAGGCAACAATATTTAATAGCAGAAAGTTATAATGGCTTATTAATAGTATAAGCAGCAAGGGTAGAATTTAAATGGATCGTTATATTTAATATTGAACGATAGCATATATGCCAAATTTGATAATGTTTAACTAGCAATAATTCAGTTATTATTAATTCTCCAGCTGAGTATTATTTCTCATTTATTTTTTCTTTTTCATTTATATAGTGGTCAGCTTCATCATTTGTTATTGACTATTTTTTTAGATTGCTAAAATTACTATGTTGGTTGGCGTGATGCTTCTAGGATTATATTTGCAATTCAATTTTAGCATTTCTCCTTCTGTGTGAAGCTCGTTATCTAACTGTCTGTCCATTGCGCCACGACCGATCACCTATGCAAGGGTTTCGCGAGCCGCAAAAAAACATGGTCCTTGCATAGGCGCGTGCGGATCGTGATCCAACAGTCAGGCAGTCAGAAAGACTGCAAAGTTCAAATCAATTTATGGAGACTTTAAAATTAAAAATCATATTGAATTTTGCAAAGAACAAATGAATAAAACAAAGAATTTATTATTCATCCAGATGAAATTAAGCAAGGCTTGCGGACAGGGGAGCTGTTTTATATCAGTAAGGTTGAGGGATTTAAGTGGGATAAGGTGAGGGTGTGATTCTTTGATTTTTAAGCAACAGTTTTATGATCATTGATTGAAGTTCGAAACGGTTTCGCCATTGGCTGAAACCGTTTTGACGGCAATGACCGGGGGATGCCGAGCCCACACAAGGGGTCTTTTGCTTGCGAATTTTAAAAAAGTAATTCGCAGTGATGATGTCCATCGCATGACTAAAGCAAACATTATAACAAATAGAAAGCGAGCCGCAACCCGCAGTAGATCGTCCTCAGTTATTTTTAATTCGAGGGGGGATTATTTCCCCTTTTTTCAGTTAATAGTAAGCATTCTTGGTGGAGGAATAAAAATCTTGGTCAAATTTTACAGAATAAATTAATGATCTTCTTAAAAGATATGGCTAAATAATCCATTTAACTATTTAAAGCTAGAATGCAAAGTGTAGCTGACGCACATGATTTTATTTCTATCATGATTTAGTTTTACCAATTTGAGGACTTACGGTGGACTTACAGACGAAGATCATTGTTTTTGCAGGATAAGTTATTAAGCTAACTCATTGATTTTATTATCGGGGTGACAGGATTTGAACCTGCGACATCTGCCTCCCGAAGGCAGCGCTCTACCAGGCTGAGCCACACCCCGAGATGCGTGAAGGGCCAATCTTTGCAAACCCGCTTGCCATCTTTGCATACTCCTGTACAACGCCAATGGCTCGCGTGCTTGCTTAACTGTTAATACGTTCGCTCAACAACAAAATCGCTCAAATTGCAAAGTGCTGTACGATAAGGCGAAGCGCCGAGATGTGATAAAGCAGCTTTTGCTTTTTCCGCATGCTGTTTCGCAGTGTTCGCAGTGTACTTTATCGCATCGGTGGATTCAATCACTCCTAGAATAGAATCTAAATGTTCGTTTGAACCTGTTTGGATAGCATTGCGTAGCAATTCAAGATCAGCGCCTTTGCTTTTGCGCATTGCATGAATAAGCGGTAACGTTGTTTTACCTTCAGCAATATCTTGACCAACATTCTTACCTGTTTCATCAGCGGATCGACTGTAATCAAGCGCATCATCAATTAATTGATAGGCAATGCCAAGCGACAAACCGTAATCACGCATAGCAATGATATCTCTATCACTGGAAGAAACAATCAATGCACCTAATTGTGCTGCCACTTCAAATAATTTTGCTGTTTTACGATGAATAATGTCGAAATAAAATTCTTCTGTTGTATCCGGATTTTTGCAATTAACCAACTGCATAATCTCACCTTCAGCAATAAAGTGAGTTGATTTTGCGAATATATCCAGAATAGGCTTATGGTTTAAATCCACGACGATTTGAAACGCGCGTGAATATAGAAAATCCCCAACTAATACGCTGGCATCTGTTCCCCAAATGATATGCGCTGTTTTTTGTCCGCGTCGTAGGGTCGAGCCATCGACCACATCATCATGGAGTAAGGTTGCTGTATGGATAAGCTCAATCACTGCGGCAAGATCAATATGTTTTTGACTGCTATGCGCTAATGCGCGAGCACTTAACAATAGTACGAGTGGGCGTATACGTTTTCCACCGCAGGTTAAAACGTACTCAATGATTTCTTTAATCATTGGAATGTTAGATGACAATTGAGAGACGATAAAACGGTCAGTTGCCTGCAGATCTTCTCCAACTAAATTGCGAATAGTATCTAACACGATTTTTTTTCCATAATTAAATTTTTTATTGCAAGCGTGCATCGTAGTAACCCTGATAAACGCTGTCAAGTTTCTATTGGTTTTTATCGCAATCAAATTAATTTTTATGTTAAATTAAGCAGCCTTAAAACAGGGGAAAAGTATGCCTTCTTTTGACATTGTTTCAAACCTTGATAATCACGAAGTCACCAACGCTGTTGATCAAGCTAATCGTGAAGTGTCCACACGGTTTGACTTTAAAGACACAAATGCTCGTTTGGAATTTGCAAAAGACAAAATTACTATTTTTGCTCCCACTGACTTTCAACTGAAACAAGTTGACGAAATCTTACGAAATAAGCTGGCTAAACGCCAGGTAGACATCCGTTGTTTCGATTACAAAGAAATAAACACGAGTTTGAGCGAAGCGAAACAAATCATAGAAGTAAAACAAGGTATAGATAGTGATAATGCCAAAAAAATTACGAAACTGATCAAAGAAGGTGGGTTGAAAGTTCAAACCGCTATTCAAGGCGATCAGATTCGGGTGACGGGAAAGAAGCGTGATGATTTGCAAGCTGTCATCACTATGTTACGTGGCGCAAATGTCCCTCTGCCATTACAATTCATCAATTTTCGTGATTAATCCTGTCTTTTTGGGTATGATTGGAAAAATTTTACCCAAAACGAGCGTGATGGATATGTTAATTCGATTAATCTCCGTATGTTTATGCTTTTTATTCAGCATGAATGTGTTTGCAAAACAACCTTCTGCAGAAGAATTTTTAGCGAATCAAAACACTATTCGTGTTTATGTCGATAATGGGCCAGGTTATGGCGATCAATCTGCCACTATCAGTGCCATGGGGCATTTAAGAGAGTTAGGCTTTACAGGCAAATTCGAAGTTATTTACGGAAATGTCACGAGTGCTAAAGTGAGTACGTTATTTAATCTGCCAAGTACCTTGCCTGATATTTATGAAGACACGGCTAGTAATATTGTATTCATAAAAATGAAATCGCATTTAGATAATTTGGGTAAAAACAAAATTACAAAAGTAGATTTAGGGATAACCGTTAGCAAAGGTTCAAGTGCTTGTGGTGTAGCACTCGATGATGGTTTATCTGTTGATGAAAATAGTTTGATGTGTGATAACAATGCAAACTTTTTTAATACAAAAACGTTTATTGAATTTAATCCTTATTTTGCCAAAACTGAACCTACTAGCATTTCTATCTTTGATCAAAAGCATGAAGTCCAGCAAGAAGATAGCTGGAAAAAATTCTATTTTGTTCCCGCAACAACATTAGAACAGGCAGATAATTATTTGCATAAGGATCCTGCTGGCCAAGCTATTTTGGCGCAAAAACCAGGTTTGGACGCACTAATGGACGGTATATGGAATAAAACAATTAATGTATTGCCAGTTTATGGTTATACAATTCAATCCGATGTTTGTAATCAATATGGAAATGATTCTGGTTGTTTTCCTGGCAATATTTTGCAAGTGATTACGGCTGCTCGTTATGCGCAATTAAGTGGCACTAAGGAAATGCATAAGCCATTAGTGGTTCCTGTTTTTTACAATTATGAAAAAGATGCAGCTGAATTATTGCAACTCATTAATGCAGATGACTGGGGCAAGTATGAAATGCCAGGGGCAGCGAATGCTCGTGCTACTATCAAACAATTATCGCTGCGTAATGCATTCACTATTGCAAATGTCAGTGATGCTACCACCAATGAGCGCATTAGAGCATTAAAACCTGGTGATGTAATGCTGCTTAGTTTGGGGCCACTGCCTAAAATTGTATTCGATGGTATTTATACGCACACAGATACTAATGTCTTGCCGCAAATACGAGAAGGTGCGGGCAGCTTTAATACGCTAGTTCAAACCGGTAAAACGCATTTCCGTTGTGGTAGTAAAGATGATTTAGCTTGGGAAATGGGTTATGACTTGATTGATGACGCTGGTTTTAAAGCGCAATTACAGAAATTATATAGCGCGAATGGTTTTTGTGATGCAATGCGTACTTGGCAATTTAATCCAAACATATATCATGACCTCGGTGATTCATTTATTGCGGCACAAGATAGCAACTCACCGATTTCGAAATATTTTATGCGCTTGAAAGCAGAAGCAAATAAACCAGATAATGATCGAGTTCGTTATGGAATAGATGGCGCGATTGATTTGCTAAACAATTCTGGTGTCGTCCCGCGCTAAAAACTGCACAGGGATGACAACGGAGAAAAGTACGTGGAGTTTATGAGGGGCGCCATCAGCCTCAGGGCGAACGGGTTTTCATCGGAATTAATACAAGTTATCACGGTCTTGAGCAATGAGGTTTAGTTACAATATAAACAGGGTGGTCAATTATTCCGGAGCTGGCGACTGTTTTATTATCCATGACCTGTTTTTTATTAGAAATCAGTTCCATGTTGCTGGGATGGACAAAGATCTGATCACTTTTATTTGCAAGCTCAATTTTAAGGTTTTTGATAGTACAAGTTCTTGGCGCAGTAAAAAGAACTTGTTTGTTACCCAGATTATAAAATTTAATAGTCGGCTTCAAACTATCATCATCGGCGATTCTTTTAAATCGCTTATTCACTTGAGCTAAAAGACATAACTGTTGTTGTGTCATGAATTGAAACGTT
Organism: Gammaproteobacteria bacterium; assembly: GCA_027356065.1. GTDB lineage: Bacteria > Pseudomonadota > Gammaproteobacteria > DSM-16500 > DSM-16500 > Aquicella. Next base: position 9,959 of record DAIEGU010000179.1, on the reverse strand, counting down.
CTTAGAATTAGCTCATCAGGAACAACATCATCATCAAAAAATCTGGTTTGCATAAACTTCCTTATTACTACTTCCTCTTGTCGGCAAATGGATTGTCACTTGATTTAAATTCTACATGCACAGGTGTGCCGTAAAGTTTCAATTGAGTTTGATAAAAAGCAGCTAGATAACGTTTGTAACTATTAGGTAAGGCATTCACTTGATTGCCATGGATAATAATTAGCGGCGGATTATTTCCACCTGGATGTGCGTAGCGTAATTTTACTCGTCGGCCGTGAACAAGAGGAGGTTGATGTTTGACTTGTGCTTTTTCTAATAATCGAGTCAATTCGGTTGTTGATAATTTTCTGATTGCGGACTCATAGGCTTCATTAACCGAATCAAATAAATTTCCTACACCCGATCCATGTAATGCTGAAATAAAATGTACACGAGCAAAGCGCACAAAATCTAATTGTCTATCAATTGTTGCGCGAGCATGATCACGTGCGTGTTCATCCATGCCGTCCCATTTGTTGACTGCAATGACTAAACCTTTACCGCATTCCACAATAAATCCGAGCAATTTTAAATCTTGTTCTGATACACCAATGCGTCCATCGATCACATATAAAACGACATTAGCATTTTCTATTGCTTGCAAGGTTTTGACGACAGAAAACTTTTCTGGTACTTCCGACATTTTTTTGCGCTTACGCACACCTGCTGTGTCTATCAATGTGTAATGCTTATCAAAACGTTCAAGCGGTACAAAAATACTATCGCGAGTGGTGCCAGGAGAATCATGCACAATCACACGTTCTTCACCTAGCATGCGATTAGTTAATGTAGATTTGCCCACATTTGGACGGCCGACAATCGCGAGTTTAATCGCTGGATTTTCTTCTTCAGCAACATTTTCTTCTGTATTAGGTTCTGGAAATAAGCATTCAAGTAAGTCTTGGATACCAGTCCCATGGACTGCAGCTATTGCAACTGGTTCGCCCATTCCAAGTTCATAAGCATCAATGGTTGCAATACTTTGGTCTTTACCTTCTGTTTTATTGACAACTAAAGTGAGAGGTTTATGTGAGCGGCGTAAACTGTCAGCAATGAGTCTATCTTCTGGTGTAATGCCAGTTTGGCCATCAACGACGAATAAAATTTTGTCAGCATCGCCGATAGCTTGTAATGCTTGTTTGGTGATGAGTTTGCCAACATCATCCGTTTCTTCTGTGATGCCGCCAGTATCAATAATAATAAAATGTCTATGGTGTTCATTGACTTCACCATATTGTCTGTCTCGTGTAGTGCCAGGAAACGCGGAAATAAGCGCATCCCGCGTACGTGTTAGACGATTAAATAAGGTAGATTTACCGACATTAGGTCGGCCGACGATAGCGACAACAGGTAGCATGATTATATTAGCTCAATATGTATGCGAATAACTTACCATTATTGGTGAGCGCATATAATACGTTATTTTCAACAATAGGAGCAGCATAAACTGGCGAACGTAAATATTCGCGAGCTGCAAAATGCCCATCGGCCTTATTTATCCAATGCAGGTAACCTTGCGCGTCACCGACAACTATATATCTGCCCATATCGCCTGGGCCGCTGAGGACGCGTGCTAGCAATCTAGTTTGACGCCAGTTAACGCCGCCAGAGGTCGCATTAAATGCCCATACTGACCCCGTCGCATCAGAGATATACACCGTATTTTCGTCTGCGACCATGCCCGTGTAGGAAGAAATGTCTTGGGACCATAATTCCTTGCCTGATGCTGATTCAAGAGAAGCAATCTTGCCTTGGTAAGTAGCAGCATAAATACGATTGTTATAAGCAATGGGATCGGCATCAATATCTATCATGCGCTGGATAGCAAAAGCACCTTCCGGCGTTGCAATGGTTTGCGACCAAACCAATTGACCATCACCTAAAGAGAGTTTGGTTAAGTTGCCATTGGCAAAGCCAACAATGATACCGTGATTGCGAATTAACGGAGCGCTTGAGCCCCGCAAAATCAACGAGGGTTCAGCTTGCTGGAACAACCATAATTCATGACCATCTTTAATAGATAAGCCATGCACATGGCCATCTGTACCTTTGATCACGACAATGTCGTTTGAAATAGCTGGTTGAGCGAGAATTTCACAAGTAACACTGGTTCTCCAGACTATGTTGCCCTTAATTTGGCTGAGTGCAACGATGTCACCTTTACGGCTGCTGACAACGACAAGTCCTTGGCCTATGCCTGGGCTTGTTGTAATAGGAACGCCCGTACCAACTTGCCAATATTTGCTTCCATCTTGCTTATTGATTGAAGTCACTGTGCCGTTTGTGCTGGCAGTAAAAATGGAAGTTTGACTGATAGCAGGACTAATTCGTAAAAATTCATCATCTGCACCAGCACCTGCATTCGTCGACCATAATAAACGTGGTTTAATTTCTGGCGTAAAATTAACGAGCGGAGATGGGGTAGGTGTATTGTCTTTCTCAAAAAAACCATCGCAAGCAGCTAACAATAATACGGATGAAGCTAGAAGAAAATATTTAATTACTTGTTTGTACATGTATAACACTCTCAAGGCGCTGGATTTGTTGTTGTAAGATTATCGTATTTCATTTGCAATAATGGACGAATTACTTCAGCGTTGGGTAATTCTGATAAAGCACGTTGATAAGCTTCACGCGCTTTTCCAATATCGTTCATCGCAAAATAAGCATCACCTTTTATTTCATCGGTCAAACCATTGAAGGTTTTGTCTTCTACTGTTTGTAATATTTTAATGGCTTCATCTGGTTTTTGTTGTGCGATTTTGATTCGTGCAAGACGTATGCGTGCAATTTGACGAAAAGAATTTGTATTACTGTTATCCAGTACCCAATTCAATTGCTTTTCTGCTTCGGGGTAGTTTTTGCTAGCAATAGCATCACGCGCGAGCATGAAAGGAGCCATTTGACCATAAATGGTTTTTGTATAATGGCTAAATAATTTTTGCGCTTGAACTTGCGTAGCAACAGTATCATTTTGCATACGTTTCGTTAACATTTCGTCGTAAACAGCAGAAGCGTGACTGAGAATTTTGTACTGTCTTTCTTGCCAATAACGCCAGCTGGTGATGACAATGATAGCAAGCGCTATACCACCCAGAATGACTAAACTGTACTGTTTAATCCAATTCTTTAAGATTTCAATCTGTTCTTGTTCTGTTAAATATTCTGTCAAGGTTTTATCCTCAGCAACTCCATTTTTAGGCACTGTATTAGATCAGATTTTTTTATCAGAGGGAATGGGCGTGAGCTGAGCGTGTTGAATTTTTATCACATATTTAGGCTTTTTATGGCATTATTTTCGCGTTAAGCACATTACAAGAAGATGAGGAGTATAAAAATGAAATTAACTGATGATATTTTTGTCAAAGGTTTTTTAAATGAATTCAATAAAAAATTTGATGAGTTTTTAAAAATGCAGAATTGGGAAGAGAGTGAAAATATTAAAGGCCTTATTGCTGCTAAATCAAGCGCTCTAGATTTGTTTAATAAGGATTCTGATAAAAAAGACTTGTCATCGGTCCTTCTAAATGTTTCTACGGTTATAAAGGACCAGCTTAATGCGTTTGACTCAACTTTCTATTCTTGTTTCGACGAATATCTCTCTACTCTCCGTGCTAGATCTGAAAATGACGACTTAGATTTAAATGATGAGGGTGAAGAAGATGATGATGATGATTTGTTCAACGGATTTCCTAATCGTTTACACTCATTAAAATTAATTTGGGATGCTGTGGAGAAACGAGCCGAGAAGGTCTTGAGTAATCCATCGGATTGGATTAGAGCAAGCGATTTATGGATGCAACAACAACCTTCTAATCCTGACGAAGAAGAAAAACCCAGTATGAGCAGACGTATGACTATATAGAATAGAGTGGGTGATGAAATAACGTCGCCCCCATCCTGGCCCCCGTAACAAGTACGGGCAAGCTCTCCTCGCAAGGGCGCGTTGTTGAATAAATGCTAGCCGTCGTGTCAGCCCTGTGCATGTCAGTAATTTCGAGGACATGCACAGGGCTGACACGTGGCTAATACAGCAATGACAGAATTACTTCTTCGCAATTTTCAACTTCAAGTATTCTGCTAATTCATCAGAATAAAGTGTTTGTTGCTGAATATCTTCACGCAAATTTTTGAGTGATACGGAATGCGTTTTCAATTCATGTTCACCAATAATGAGTGCATATTGCGCGCCGCTTTTATCTGCTTTTTTGAATTGATTTTTTAAGCTACCGCCGCCGCAATGCAATACTAACTTCAAGTTTGGTACTTTACTGCGTAAATAATTTGCCATTTTAAGACCAGCTGCAAATGCCTCTTCACCATCTGTAATCATATAAGCGTGAATACCAAAATCATTTTTCTTATGATCAAGATGTAAATTTTGAATGAGCAAAATAATGCGTTCCATACCCATAGAAAAACCAACAGCCGGGGTTGATTTTCCTCCTAACTGTTCAACTAATCCGTCATAACGACCACCTGCACACACTGTACCTTGTGTACCTAATTCATGAGTGACCCATTCAAAAACGGTTTTAGTGTAATAATCTAATCCGCGAACTAAGCAGGGATTCACTTCAAACTCGACTCCAGCATGTCTTAAATATTCTTGTAGTCTTTCAAAGTGTGCCAACGACTCTTCATCTAAGTGATCTAATAATTTAGGAGCGTGAGAGATGAGATCACGCATAGCTGGATTTTTACTATCGAGAATACGTAATGGATTTTTATCTAAACGTCGTACGCTATCTTCATCCAATTGATTTTTGTGAGACTTAAAATAAGTTATCAAACGTTTGCGATATTCGGCGCGTGATGCCGGTGTACCTAAGGTATTCAATTGCAATGTTGAATAAGGTTTGAGTCCTAGTTTTTCAAGAATGGTTGCTGACATCAAAATTAATTCAGCATCAATGTCAGGGCCTGCAAATCCAAATACTTCTGCCGAACATTGAAAAAATTGTCGATAACGGCCTTTTTGCGGGCGTTCATAACGAAAGCACGGGCCTGTATACCAAAAACGTTGTGTTTGGTTATACAACAGTCCATGTTCAATGCCAGCACGAACACAGCTTGCTGTACCTTCTGGACGTAAGGTTAAACTTTCTTCGTTGCGATCAAGAAAGGTATACATTTCTTTTTCGACAATATCGGTTACTTCACCAATGGAACGTTTGAATAATTCTGTTTTCTCAAGAATAGGAAACCGAATTTCTTGATAGCCATAACTTTGAAGAGTTCTACGCATGACACTTTCAACATGTTGCCAAAGAAAAGTTTCAGGCGGAAGAATATCGTTCATGCCTCGTATGGCTTGGATCACTTCGGTCACTATTATCTCCTTTAATCAGCATTATCGCTGTTCGTTTCAGTGTCGTCGGTTTGATTGTTATTTGTTGAATCATCATTTTCATCAGTGCTATCAGCTGCAGCGGCAGCATTATCTTGTGCGGCTTGCTGTTGTTTTGTTGTTTGTCCCGTTGTTCCATTATTGGATGTTGCGTTTGATGCTGCATCAGCAGTTACGTTTGATTGAACAGCTTGAGTATTATTTGTTACAGGTGCAGGTGTAACGACTGCATTTGCTTGGTTATCGGTTGGCGATACTTGGCGTTTTTCATCAGGCGTCGTTGCAGGTTGTGCACTACTTGTTGCAGGTGTTGATTGATTCGTTGATGCATTAGCAGAATCAGATGCACTTGTTTGTGTTGTATTTGCTTGAGCTTCAATTGATTGCGGTGCAGATTGTGTTGTATGCGAATACCACCACATACCTACTAATCCAATTAAAGTGAATATAATAAGATAAGTAAAAATCTGCATGAAATAATCCCCGCTTGAAACGCGAGGAAGTGAAATAGGTTTGACGGAAGGCCGTGGTATTTCTAATTCAAGTGGATCTGGTTGTATCGGTTCAATCGCTTTTTTAATTTCAATTTCTGGAATTTCTAATAGTTTGCCGTAAGCACGTATATATCCGCGAATGAATGTTACTGGCAAATCAGATGGATATTTATCTTTTTCTAACATTACAATGATTTTTTCATTTAGACGTAATTGAGCAGCAGCATCCTTACGCTCTAATCCCATCGCTTCTCTTGCGGACCTTAAGCGAGATCCGAACGGAATGGTTTTATTTTCATTTACCGGCGGTAGAGTTTCGTTTGTCATAGAACATCCTTGTTAATTTTTAGTTCTGTACAATAGATCATATTATGTTCATCTACTCTCGCCAATGACTTTCTGTTGATTGGTACGTAAATATCGTTCATTACGTCGGGTTCTATCTTTGACTTGTCCAACTAATTGTCCACAAGCGGCATCAATATCATCTCCACGCGTCCTGCGTATAGTGGTATTTAATCCGGCTTTCATCAAAATATCGCGAAAGCGCAAGATAGTTTCTGTATCTGAACGTTTATAATCCGTGTGTGGAAACGGATTAAAGGGAATCAAATTCATTTTTGCGCGCACACCGTTTAAAATTTTGATTAATTGTTTTGCGTGCTCGGGGGTGTCATTAACACCAGCAAGCATGACATATTCCATGGTGATAGATCGTCTGTTATCGTCTTTGAAATATTCTCTACAAACAGCCATCAATTCTTTTAACGGGTATTTTTTATTTAAAGGAACAATTTTATTTCGCAATTCATCGTTGGGTGCGTGTAAAGAGACAGCAAGCGCGACATCAGTTTGTTCGCGTAATTGATACATCATAGGTACTACACCCGCTGTACTTACTGTCACGCGACGCTTAGATAATCCATATGCGTGATCATCCAACATAAGATTGAGTGCGGGTACAACATTATCAAAATTAAGCAGTGGTTCTCCCATGCCCATCATCACCACATTAGTAACAGCATGATCATGTATATCATTTAATTTGGAAAGCTTACGCACGGCTATCCATAATTGGCTGATAATTTCAGCGGTGGTGAGATTACGATTAAATCCTTGTTTACCGGTTGAGCAGAAATCACAATTTAGAATGCAGCCTACTTGCGATGATATGCATAAAGTGCCGCGTGTTTTCTCGGGTATGAAAACAGTTTCAATGCAATTACCGTCATATAATCGTAAGAGAAATTTGTATGTACCATCTGTTGCTGCTTTTTCCCACAATATTTGCGGTAAAGTAATTTCAGCTGTGTCAGTCAGTTTTTGGCGCAAGTCTTTGCTGATATTGGTCATCAGATTAAAGTCAGTAACGCCATTAAAATGTATCCATTTTAATACTTGTTCTGCGCGATAAGGTTTCTCGCCGATACTGACAAAAAAATCCTGCAAGGCTTTTTTGTCTAAACCAAGTAGATTAATTTTGTTGTTCGGCGAGATAGTTACCATTAGGCAAGTTCACTTTCTTTAACATGCGTCAAAATTTCTTCTGGCTTGAAGAAAAATGCAATTTCCTGTGTTGCTGTATCAGAAGCATCAGATCCATGCACCGCATTGTGATCAATAGAATCAGCGAAGTCAGCGCGAATAGTGCCGGGTGCTGCATCTTTTGGATTGGTTGCGCCCATGATTTGGCGATTAAGCGCAATCGCATTGTCACCTTCTAACACTTGTACGAGCACAGGGCCTGAACTCATAAAGTTGACAAGTGCTGGGAAGAAAGGACGTTCTTTATGGACCGCGTAAAATTGTTCAGCCTGAGATTTGCTTAAGTGCAACATTTTTGCAGCAGCAATACGTAAACCGCCTTTTTCAAAACGTGCAACGATTTCGCCGATGTTATTTTTAGCAACGGCATCTGGTTTGATAATCGATAATGTTCTTTCGATTGGCATGACTAATTCCTCTTTTTTATCTTAATAATGTCAGTACGCTGGCAAAAACCGCGTGACAACAGTTAACTGTGCGGGCGGGCATTATATACTAATTTTTAATTTTATTTCGCCAAATTTTTGCTTTTTCTTGAATTTCTTTTTCATTCAAGGTAAGAAGTTGGCGATTGCGCAGTAACTGCTTGCCGGCGACCCATACATCAGTTACTTGATTTCGGGATGCGGCGTAGACGATTTGTGAGATAGGGTGATAAAGTGGTTGTGTTTCAATGTTTGCTAAGTCAATAGCGATAAAATCGGCAGCTTTGCCGGCAATTAATGAGCCCGTAATATGATCAATACCCAGTGCTTTTGCACCATTAATAGTTGCCATTTTTAATACCCTCTCAGCGGGCAATGCTTTAGCATCACGTGTCGAGAGCTTGGCAAGAAAGGCGGCTGTGCGCATTTCACCAATCATGTCTAAGTCATTGTTGCTAGCAGCACCGTCTGTGCCGAGTGCAACGTTAATGCCTAAATCCATTAGCTTTGTTACCGGACAAATGCCGCTTGCTAATTTCATATTAGATTCAGGACAGTGAACGATATTAGGCTTTTTTGCTTGCAAAATTGCAAAATCGTTTTCATCCAGTTGTGTCATGTGAATGGCGATAAGATGAGGTGAAACTAAACCTACATCATCAAGGCAACGTAACGGTCGTTTATGATTGAGTGCAATCGCACCTTCAATATCAGAGACAGCTTCCTGGCAATGAATGTTTACTCGTAAATTTAATTCATCGGCGACCTTTTTGACCCGAGCTAAATTTGCTTCTGTAACTGTATAAACTCCTTGAGGCGCAACCGTAACGGAAATACGATCATGTTCGCGATATTGCTGATAAAATTCTATGCCTTTAGCAAAATACTCATCAACAGTCGCCGCCCATTTCGTCGGGAAATCGATGATGGTAATGCCAATGTGTGCACGTAAACCTGCTGTATCAACGGCTTTTGCCGTTGCTTGTAAAAAGAAATACATGTCATTGAAACAAGTGGTACCGCTTCTTATCATTTCTGCAATAGCAAGCAGAGAGGCATCATACACTAATTCATCGCTGACCCATGCGCGCTCAGCTGGCCAAATATGATTGGTAAGCCAATCCATTAATTCCAAATCATCTGCAAGGCCGCGAAATATATTCATCGCAATGTGAGTATGTGCGTTAATAAATCCAGGCAAAACAGTGTGTGTTTTATATTCGTGTATGTTGTCAGCGGTATATTTTGCAAGTGCTGCTTTACTAGGTAATATTTCCAAGATCGATTTATCGCGAATAGCTAATGCATGATCTTCCAATACTCGGTTTTGATCTTCACAAGTGATAATCCATTTAGCGTGAATGAGGTGATCAATCTTTTCCATAAAAGCACCTTTTTGCGATTCATCAAACTATAACATTAGGTTAACTTGCTGTCGTCATAGAGTTTTGTCATTATCATTCCTAGTTTAATCTGAATGGGTTTAAATAATAATGAGCAGAATAATTACCAGTTTGATATTAGCAATTATATGTAGTAACACTTACGCCTTAATTATCAGTAATGGTAGGGTATTAAGCCATAAAGAGTGGGCAGATCAAAATATAGTGGCTACGATAAGTGATGTAAATTTTCATCAAACAGCTTCAATGGTAAGTGCTGCTCATCACGAAGCACTTGGATTTGCTACAAAAACAAATGAAGCTATTGGCATTTCAAATATGATTGATGAGGGTAATGGCGTTGTAAATCAAAAAACAAAGCTTACTGGTGGAATAAAAACATATATTGAAAATTTTACCAAAGAGACACACGTTTATACCGTAAAAAGCATGATGTGTGCTGATGTTAATCGTAGCTGTTTATATACGCTTGATACTATCGAGCTTGCTCCTGGCGGAAAAATTCAATCTCGTAAATCGATCCAGCTTGCTCATATTTATAAAAATATAGGAAAAAGTCTTATCTACATCGCAACATGGGTCAAAAGAGATAAATCATCAACCATGTCACAAACTGATAATGTAAATACGGTCAATATTATTAAAAGCTAAAAACTCTATAGATTTAGTTTGTCATGCCACCTTCGCACAAAAAACGTGCGGC
>DAIEGU010000162.1 GCA_027356065.1 Gammaproteobacteria bacterium | reverse complement strand
GGATTGCCACGTCGCAAAAAACGCTCCTCGCAATGACGTGCTAATCCGCAATATCGAATTATTCAACAAAGCCCCCTCGGGGGGATGACAAATCAAACATTCCCCAACGCTTTAAACGCCTGAATACCTGTTTGCGAACGTCCAAGAATTAAAGCATGAATATCTGCTGTGCCTTCGTATGTTTTCACTGTTTCGAGATTTAACATGTGACGAATAACGTGGAAATCTTCAGTAATACCATTACCACCATGAATATCACGTGCTTCACGAGCAACATCCAGTGCTGTGACTGTTGAATAACGTTTCATCATCGAAATCATCGGTGTTTCAATACGGCCTTCATCTTTCAATCGACCTAAACGCAAACAACCTTCTAATCCTAATGTAATACTTGTTTGCATATTGGCGAGCTTAAGTTGAATAATTTGATTTGCTGCAAGTGGTTGACCGAATTGCTGTCTATCAAGTGCATATTGCCGTGCTGCATGCCAACAAAATTCCGCAGCACCTAACGCGCCCCAAGCAATACCATAACGTGCGCTATCCAAACAACCTAAAGGGCCTGATAAACCATCTGCATTCGGTAATTCATTTTCACTGGGAACAAACACATCATCCATAATAATTTCACCGGTAATTGAAACACGTAAACTTAATTTACCGTGCATCACGGGAGCAGATAATCCTTTCATGCCTTTTTCTAAAATATAACCGCGAATTCTTCCGCCATCATTTTTCGCCCACACAATAAACACGTCTGCTATTGGCGAATTCGTGATCCACATTTTCGAACCTTTCAACAAATAACCGCCATCCACTGTCTTTGCTCTCGTATCCATGTCAGCCGGATCTGAACCATGATTGGGTTCTGTCAAACCAAAACAGCCAATCCATTCACCGCTCGCCATGTTAGGTAAGAATTTTTCTTTTTGTGCATCACTTCCATAGGCATAAATGGCGTGCATACTTAAACTGGATTGTACGCTTGCCGCTGATCGATAACCTGAATCAACACGTTCTAACTCACGCATGATAAGACCATATGAAACATAATTAACGCCTGCACAACCATAACCATGAATCGTTGCGCCCAAAATACCGGCTTCACCTAATTCACGCATTAACGTAGGATCAAATTTTTCATCGCGAAAAGCAGCAATAACGTTTGGTTGCAATTTTTCTTGAGCAAACACGCGTACAGAATCGCGAACCATGCGTTCTTCTTCTGTTAATTGCTCATCGAATAAAAGTGGATCATCCCAGCGATAGTGAGATTGTTTTGACTTTTTCATGACGCTTACTCCATTATTTTTCCATCCTTAATTGTCACTATACGTCTACAGCGGCAGCTAATTTCTTTATCGTGCGTGATGATAACAATGGTGCGGCTTTCATTGCTATTCAAATTCAAAAATAATTCCATCACTTCATCGCCTGTTTGTGTATCGAGCGCACCTGTTGGTTCATCCGCCAAAATAATTTCGGGGTCCCCCACTAACGCTCGTGCAATCGCGACGCGTTGTTGTTGCCCACCAGAAAGTTGATTAGGCTTATGCGCAGCTAAATGCGCTACACCCACTTTTTCCAATACATGCATTGCTTTATCTTTCGCTTCATTGCGTGGTGTGCCTCGATAAAACAAAGGCAACATGACATTTTGTAATGCGCTTGAACGTTGTAATAGAAAGAATGATTGAAAAACGAATCCAATCTTAGAATTGCGAATACTAGCAAGTTCATGTTCTTGCAATGATGAAACATCTTGATTAGCAAAAAAATATTTTCCGCTTGTACAACGATCAAGAAAACCGATGATGTTCATCAGTGTTGATTTACCAGAACCGGACACACCCACAATCGCGGTCATTTCACCACGATTAAGTTGAAAATCCACACCTTTAAGTGCGGTATAATCATTTTCACCTAACTGATAAACCTTAGTAACATTTTCTAATTTAATTAGGGACGACAATTTTGTCTCCAGATTTTATCCCCGCCAAAATTACCACTGAATCAATGGTTGTTTTGCCGGTCTTTACTAGCACTTCACGTATGCCACTGTTCTTATCATATATTTTTAGATAAGACTCACCACTTTTCTCTATCAATGCATTAATTGGCACCATGATATGAGACTCATCTTTAATATTAATTTCAATGTTTGCGCTCATACCCACATGAATAATTTTTTGTTGCGAAGGGGTCAACTTAGGCACAACGATTTCGACTGCGAAAGTAGGTAAACCACCGTTTGCTACTTCTGCTTGTTTATCAATTTTTCTAATTTCACCATCCAAAACATCATCAGGAAAAGCCATGCCAGTAACAATGACTTTTTGACCTAACTTAAGTTGATTAACAATCAGCTCATTTACTTTAATGCGAACGGACAAACCATTCATATCACCAAGGATAGCGAGCACATCACCTTGTTTGACTGTATCGCCTTTATTTATTTTTTTATTATTTTCATCTTCATTTTTAATTGCTCCCAACACAATGCCTGCTTGCGGAGCAATAATTTGTAAGTTTTCAGAATTCATTTGTAAATGCATGGCTTGAGTAATTTTATCAATATCTGCGATAGTTAATTTATATAAATCCAATCCCTTCAAATTTAATTGTTTGATTAAAATTTCTAATGCATCTTTAGCTTGTATCAATGCTAATTGACTGCCATAAAAAGTGGATTTTTTAGTTTTAAAATCATCATCTGAAATAAGTTGGTTTTTATGTAAAAATTCTGCTTCAGAAAATTGTGATTGGCCTGTATTAAATTCACTTTTTGCTTTGATATATTGCATCAATGCTGTTTTGTAATCTGTTAGGAATTTAGTGGAAGAAATCATAAACAATACTTGGCCTGATTTGACTTCTTCGCCGTATTGAAATTGCATATCAACGACAGCACCATCAGCAGGACTTGGCACAACCACTGTTTTTATTGGCTGCACTGTACCTGAATAAAATAAATTGCTCGCAGCAGATTTTGATTCAATGGAAACAAGATGGCTACCAGGAATAGCTGGTTCCCTAGAACAAGCTGCAATAAACATGACAACCATGATTAATATCAAACTACTTTTCATGCAAACCTCACTTTTACATCCCATGTTCTTAATGTATGTCCCATTAAGAAATCTAAATTAACGAGCGATTTTAAATAGGCAATACGAGCACTTAAAGATGCTTGTTGCGCTTGAATTAATTGCACTTGTGCTGTTTGTAATTCCAAGCTATCTATCAACCCATGCAAATATTTTTGATAACTTAAATTGTAAGTTTGAATTTGTAATTTTTCTGCTGAAATTGCAAAACGTAATGTGCGTTCTGCACTGATAACACTGTTCCAACCATTGATTGCGCCCGTTTCTTTGTTCCATTTTTCTTGCATCAATGCAAGCCGTGATTCTTTCAATGCAATTTTTGCGCTTAGCACTGACTGCTTTGAAAATTGATCGTCAATAGGAATAGAAAGTGTTAAACCTATGCTCTGACCTTCATTAGATCCATTAAGTAAACTATTAACACCTGCATTTTGGCCGCCGCCTGAACCACTTCCTGTTGTTACATTTGCGTTTAAATTTAATTGCCAACGTGTATTGTCTTCCGCAATCATTACATTCCGTGTTGTCATTCCATTTAATGTAATTTTGTCAGTTTGATATTGAATATCATTTTCCAATATTAAATTTTTTGTTTCTTGCAGCGTGGGGGAATGATATTTATTGATTAAATTTTCAATGTTCAAATTAGAAAAATCTAGATTTGAATTCGGATCAACACCAATCGCTGCTAACAAAGCATAACGTGTTTGTTTCACATTATTTTTATCGTTTTCCAATTGTGATTTGGCAGTTGCCACATTTGCTTGCACGGTAATTAATTCATTACCTGCTTTATGTCCTGCTTGAATAAATAATTTTGTTTGCTCTACGGATTTTTCTGCACGTGCTAATGCTTCTTTATCAATAGTCAGTGTGCTTTCTGCATTGACAACATCCAAATAAGAATTGATGACACCTGTCACTGTCGTTCGCAATACACCTTCTATTGAAAGACGTGAAATATATTCACTATCGCGCGCATTATTAAGATTTGCCTCAACAATAGCGCGACCAAATCCACGCATAAGCGGCTGCTGAATTTGTGCAGATAAACTTGGATTGTAATGGTCAGATTGGCTATTAGTTGAATTAATGGAAATGTTTGTTCCGATTGGTGTTAAAAGTGAAGCATTCGGTTGTACATTAAAATTCTGGTTCGTCGTTGATGGCTGTCCACCAACGATTGATCTGCCATAATTTGCTGATGCTCCAAAAGAATAATGCGGTAAAAATTGCCATTGCTGTATCCACAAATCAAATTTTTGCAACACGTGAGCAAGTTGCGAGTTTTGTACATTCGGATTAGTCCTAACCGCAAGCAAAATAGCATCGTCCAGTGAAAGTTTGACTTTTCGCTGTATGCTTTCATTTTGCTTCGTGCTAGGGGGAAAGTTACCCTCGATGTAATTTGTAGAGGTTTGCTCGTCTGCGTACGCTATGCTAAATGCGCAAAAGCATAAGATGAAGCAATAGATTTTTTTGGTTTGCATGCCATTTGTTTTTAACCCGCATAACTTCTAATTAACTGGCTTTTCGTTTGATACCGCTTAATAGCAAGTTGGATAAGATGTGTCAGCAATTCAGAATAAGAAACACCAGATGCATCCATCAGTTTTGGATACATACTAATTTTAGTAAAACCAGGAAGAGTATTAATTTCGTTAAAATAAATTTGCTGTGTGTCTTTATCAAAAAATAAATCCACACGTGCCATACCTTCACATTCCAAAAGCAAGAAAAGTTCTTTAGCCGCAGCACGTGCTTTTTCTTTTATTTCATTTGTAATTGGCGCAGGAATTAAAAGTTCAGCACCGTGTTCATCTGTATATTTTGCATCATAAGAATAGAATTCATGTCCTTTAGGTTTGATTTCGCCAACAACACTAATGATAGGGTCCGTGTTTGGTTCTAATGATTCCAACACAGCTACTTCTAATTCATGAATGTTATTAAGTGATTTTTCCACCACTATTTTGGTATCGAAACGAAACGCATCTTCTATTGCAGCAAATAAAGCTTTCTCATCTTTAGCTTTGCTAACACCAATGCTTGAACCCGTATTAGCGGGTTTAACAAAAACAGGATACGACAATTTATCTTTTATCAATGCAGCGAAATGCGCAGCATTCGCCCGCCATTGGTCTGCTTTGATGGTCATATAAGCGGGTACTGGAATACCTGCATTGATAGCTAAACGTTTAGAAATATCTTTATCCATCCCAATCGCTGACGAAAGCACACCACAACCTACGTAAGGAAGATTGGCAAGTTCTAATAATCCTTGCAGTGTTCCGTCTTCACATAATGTTCCATGCACAACTGGAAATACTACATCAAACATTTGCTTATTAAGAGAAGGAGAGAGTGCTTGCTGATCTTTAGTCGTCGTTACTGACTTGCCTACCCACTCAGGCGTAAACCAAGTGTCATTATCCAATGATTTCGGGACTTTATTTTGTTCCAAACTTCTTGTGAAAATATCATTACCTAAAAACCAATCACCTTGCTTATCAATGCCGATAGGCACAATTTCAAAACGTGATGGATCAAGATATTGGATAACATTTCGAGCTGATTGTAATGATACTTCATGCTCGGCCGACCGACCTCCAAAAAGGACCGCTACACGAATCTTGTCCGATATCTTCATAAACTACCTTTATTAATTACGACTGGAAATCCGAGGAACTATACCGATTTTCCGGTTAGAAGTCATTCCCCTACCCTAGCCCTCTGTATAGGGACAGGGTGGAGGAGGTAAAGAAAGAATATGCTGCCAATTTGACAAGACAGAATTATTTAGATAAAAATGACCCACCCCTCCAATATATGCTCAAAGGATTGCCTCAGGGGAATCGAATGAAATCAACTTGTTTATCTACTAGATTAAAAAACTGAGGGTCCTTGTTTATGAAGATATTATTACGTTTTTTATTTTTAATTGCCCTTATTGGGTCAATGGGCGCGAGTTGGCCGCTTGATTTGTTTGCCAGTTCAACTAATAACGAACTGTTCGGAACAAGTCCTTGGATAGAAAGACAAGTGACTATTATTAAATCTCGCCATGCTGCAAATAATCTTGATCCAACCGTTTTACGTCTCAGCTTAAAAGCGTATATCAATGCAAGAAAATATGGTCTCGATAAAAAACAATTACTCACTATCATTGATTATTCCAAACCATCTACTGAAAAACGTTTATGGGTGATTGATTTACACAATGGCAAAACCTTATTTTATACCTGGGTATCTCACGGCAGAAACAGTGGCGGTATTTATTCCACCTCTTTTTCTAATGTGCAGGGCAGTTTAAAATCCAGCCTCGGCGTTTTCGTTACTACATCTGAACCTTATGTTGGTAGTGTTGGATACGCTTTACGTCTTAAAGGATTAGAGCCTGGTGTAAATGATAATGCCTATGATCGCGCTGTTGTCGTCCATGGTGCCGCCTATGTTAACTCTGATACGATAAGAAAATATGGGCAAATTGGCCGCAGTTGGGGATGCCCTGCAGTGGGTTCGGATTTAGCAAGACCGATCATTAATACAATTAAGGAAAACACAATCGTTTTTGCTTATTATCCTGATCGAAAATGGTTGTCACATTCGCAATTTTTAGCTGCTTAGATATTTTGGATATTATGGTTATAAAGGGTCGTACAATGAATAAAAAAGTAAAAAAAATATTGTCTGCTTTATTTTTGCTGATATCTAGCAATGCATTTGCGACAGTTTATGATCTACCTGCTAAAAATCAATCGCTCGTTGGTGAAATGAAATATAACGCTGCAGAACTTGATGACACTATTGTCACCGTAGCAAAACGATATGATGTTGGTTTTAATGCAGTTGAGAATGCAAACCCTGATCTCAATATCAAACGCGGGTTTGCACCGGGAACACCGTTAGCTATTCCAACGGAACATTTATTACCTAATCGTGCACGTCGGGGAATTGTGATTAATTTACCTGAAATGCGCCTGTACTATTATCCTGCTGGCAGTCATGAAGTTTACACTTATCCTATTGGCATAGGAAAAATTGGTAAAACCATACCTATCAAACAAGCCTATGTCACACGCAAAACTAAAAATCCTACCTGGACTCCGCCAGCAGATATTCGTGAATTTAATATGCAACAAGGAATTGTCTTACCCAAGATTATGCCAGCAGGCCCTGACAATCCGTTGGGCCCTTACGCAATCTATACCAGTCTTCCAACTTATCTAATTCATAGCACTATTTTTCCAGAAAGCATTGGTACACGCGCAAGCTTTGGTTGTATTCGTATGTATGAAAATGACATCGAATCGTTTTATCCTTTTGCACAACGCGGCATTCCCATCGCAATTATTAATACGCCAATAAAAATTGGTTGGCAAAATGACCGGCTCTATATGGAATCGCATGAACCGTTAGAAGAACATGGAAATGCTTTCGATGCTTCTCTACCTGGTGTAGTGCATGAAATCACAACGACGACTCAACAACCTACACTAATAGATTGGGAACTTGTGTCTTATTTAGCAAAAACCAAAGATGGTATACCGCATGAAGTAGGAATACGGCTGCCACAATCTTAAAAAAAAATTTATCCC
>DAIEGU010000155.1 GCA_027356065.1 Gammaproteobacteria bacterium | reverse complement strand
GATGACACATTTGAATTATGCAACAATGTCGGGGCAACGTGTGATATACCTATACAACAACGCTATTTTTAACACCCTTATAATAAACAACTAAACATAAACTAATAATAAGAATATAAGCACTCAACAGCGGAATGTTGCTGCTGGATTTTAGAAAAGTGCCTAAGCCTGAGCTAGCACCAGAAATTAAAAATAAAAATCCACCAAACAATGCATTTGCGCTGCCAGTCATTTTAGGAAATAAAGCCATGGATCTTGCGAAACAATTCGGAAATAAAATACCGCCGGTTAAAAAGAGTAAAATAACTGGTATGGCAATCGAATAAATGCTCATAGGATTAATCAACGCGAATGCCAACGAACTAATAGCAATCATCAACATTATCCAAAAAGAGTAGATGGCTTTCTGTTTAAATGAAACATGTAAAAGAAAACGATTAATCATGGTTGCTAAAAACCATGCTAATCCTATTAACAGTGCGACGTGTCCAAATTCAACAGCTGAATAATGCAATATATTTTGAATTAAAAACGGGCCTACAATAGTGAATAAAATAATAATTGAATACAAAAGACCATTGATTGCAAGTCCAACTAAATAATCTTTGTTTGTCAAAATTTCTTTGTAACGTGCAAGAATTTTTTTAATATGAAATGCATGACGATGTACACTTGTTTCTGATAAGAATAAATAATTCAGAATGAATGAAATGATTCCATAAATACCTAAGAAGTAAAAATTCGCTTGCCAATTAAAATAGTATTGCAGATATCCGCCAATAGCAGGTGCGATAATAGGGCCAATAGACCAAACCATGGTCATGTAATTTATCATTTTATAATAAGCAGGTCCTTCATATAAATCTGATATAACAGAGCGCATGGGTACAACAACCATCGCAACGGTAACTCCTTGAATGAACCGCAACGTTAGTAGTTGTTGAATGTTATGTGCGAATGGAATAAGCAACGTGGCAGAAATGAAGATAAACATAGAAATTAAAAATGGTTTTCTTCGTCCAAAACTATCTGAAATGCTGCCGGCAAATAATTGCATTAAGCCTAAGCCCAGCATATAAGAAGTAATAGTAAGTTGAGCGGATGCTTTGTCTACGCCAAAAAAATGACTCACTGCGGGAAGTGAGGGAACATAAATATCAATACCTAGCCCAGACACTGGAATAACAAAAAGAGCGAGCATTGCTAAAAAATGTTTATTTATTTTAATAGTTTGGGAAGTCGATTGCACTTCTAAGGAATGTTCCATGGACAGATTCTCGTTTGTTTACTATAATATTTTTGTGTTTCATATAGTAAACAGTAAGCTATGAAAAAGCAAGCATATTGTTTCAAATAAGAAACAAAAGTTTAATATAAGGTATTGAGGTTGAATTAATGACTTATTTTGCTGAAAAGTTAAAGAAATTGCGTCTTGATTCCGGGTTAACGATGGATATGCTGGCTAAGACTGCGAATGTTAGCAAGTCCACGATTTCAAAAATAGAAAGTGATGACGTCCAGCCTACCATTGATGTGGCTGCGCGCATAGCGAAAGCACTTGGAAAGACGTTATCTGAGATGCTGCATGTGACTCAATCTACTCAAGTTGTTTTCTTGTCTCAGGATGAGCAAGCTGTTTGGGAGGATGCTCAACATATTAAGCGCCGAAATATTTCTCCTGTGTTTGAAGGGTTAAACACAGAATGGTTACAAGTCGAATTGCCGCCACAAACTGGTATTCTTAAATGCTACACGCCAGGCGCTACAGGCGGTGAAAAATACGTTTTAGTGACCAAAGGTCTGCTTGAAATCAAAATCAACCAGGAAATTTACCGCTTAAAGAAAGGCGACAGCTTATATTTCGATGCTTCTTGTGACCACGAATTCTTAAATTCCGGAGAAGATACTGTTGAATACTATATTGTGGTCAAGCATATTGATTGATCATAATTTGGAAAAATGATACAATCCGTGCGCTTAATACCGTACAAATTAATTTACGAAGAGTTGAGCCATAATGAATAACAAAACAAAGAACTTCCGCACTCTATTACTCGTACTCGGTTTTTGCTTTATCTTGCAAATGATGGTTTGCGTTTCGGCAAATGCAGCCTATGTACAGGCGTGGAAATCGGTTGGTGAAGGTTTGCCTACTACAAACCTACGTGAAACTATTCGATTTTTGATGGCTGGTCCTATCGATTCTGGCACCATGTATCTAGGAACAAATTATAATTTCTGGATAAAGCAAGCAGACAAGCCTTGGTATGCGCTTAAAAATCTTCCTGAAGGAGATAAAGCTAGTCTTGCTATTGACCCAACAAAACCTACTAATATGTTTCTTGCAGCTAAAGAGTCATCGACTGTAGGAAAGCTTCCTGAAGATGTCAGAGATGTGATTTACCAAACCACAGATCGTGGCCAAAATTGGAAAATTATTTTTTCTGCAGAAGATGCACGCGCTGATCGTATTAAAACGATTGTTATTAATCCGAAGAACACACGAGAATTGTTTGTAGGAATTGAGCATCGTATCGATCCTAATGACAGTGCAAGTTTACGATACGGTAGGTTGTTTACCAGTAAAGATAGTGGAACAACATGGACTGAAATAAATGTGAAGTGGGTCGAGTTCAAACGGTTGCATTCAATTGAGCAAATTGTTATTAATCCAGTCAACCCTCAAGTTATTTATTTACGTGGAAGCGACTACTGGCTAGATACTTCAATTTATAAAAGCACAGATGGAGGTAGTACTTGGAAAATTCTTCCATCTGTTTCTCCTTGGCCTACTGGAGGCAATATTCCAACAGCACTTACAATTGATCCGTCCAATCCAGATATTGTGTATCTCGCCATGTTAAATATTAACGTACTAGACGTATACAAAAGCACTGACGGTGGTGAAACCTGGACTGAAGCCGACAAAGGATTGAGGCAAAAAGGTGTTAGTATCCCATGTCTTTTGGTTAATCCTATTGCGCCACAAATACTTTATGCCATTGTGAATACAAGTATGGAGCGTTGGCAAGCACATGGTATTTATGTTTCGTATAATGGCGGAAGTAATTGGACTGATATCAGTGGTGATCTTTCTGGTACCAATATTTTTGCGCACACACTTCTTTGGAACCAAGATAAGCTTTATGCTTCAGTCTGGGGCCCTAAAGTGTTTGCTACTTCTTTTGAAGCACATACTTCGTAATTAATTGCCCGCTGGCAATCTAGTTTTTAAATTCCCCCCACCCTAACCCTCCCCCGCAAGGGGGGCTAGTCTATGCACACATTTTGCTAGACTAG
>DAIEGU010000128.1 GCA_027356065.1 Gammaproteobacteria bacterium | reverse complement strand
CTTACGTATCCCCTCATTTTTTAACTAATTTTTCCAATAACCCATAGATTTTATTAAAAATTTCATTATGCTTTCCATTTTATTCACGGAGCATGAGGATGTTATTTCAGGGAGAACGGGTAAATTCTATTAATGTTGGGCGTTTAGTTGATAATATTTTTGGTGATTCTGAGCATGCGAAACGGAAACAGTCGCTAGCGAATGCAGCATTAGGAGTAATAAGCAGCGCGTCTTTGATTGTCCATCGAGTTGGGCTAGGATTGGCGGCAGCGCAAGATTTACTTGGCAAACATGCGGTGAAACAAGTTGATCGATTACTAGGTAATGACAAATTAGTTGTATGGGATTGCTTTGCGCACTATGTTCCTTATGTGCTTGGTGCAAGAAAAGAAATTATTGTTGCTATGGATTGGACAGATTTTGATGCTGATAAACAAGCTACGATAGCTATTAGTTTGGTGACATCTCACGGTAGAGCAACACCGTTACTTTGGAAAACAGTTAGCAAGAAAAAATTAAAAAATAAACGTAATGACTATGAGGACGAATTATTGCATCGATTAAAAGAAGTATTGCCAAATGATGTTCATGTAACGATATTAGCTGATCGTGGTTTTGGAGATACAAAATTATATGATTTTCTGCATACAGATTTAGGATTTGATTTTGTTATTCGTTTTCGTGGAAATATTAGCGTAACAGATAATCAAGGGGAAACCCGCAATGCCCAGGACTGGGTTGGTGTTGGTGGCCGAGCGAAAATATTGCGCAATGCCCTGGTAACATCTCAAGAGTATGAGGTTCCATCTGTTGTTTGTGTCAAGGCAAAAAAAATGAAACAAGCATGGTGTATTGCAGCATCAAAAGAAAATGTAAGTGCGAGAGAATTAGTCACCTGGTATTCAAAAAGATGGGGAATTGAGCCGCAGTTTAGGGATACAAAAGACATTCATTTTGGTATGGGATTATCAGAAACATCGATTAATGATCCAGAACGCCGTGATAGATTATTACTAATCAGCGCATTAGCTGTAGTGGTACTAACACTGCTGGGTGCCGCTGGGGAAAAATTAGGGATGGATAAATATGTAAAGGTAAATACAGTGAAGCGTCGCACTCTGTCTTTGTTCAGGCAAGGGTGCCATTATTACAATAAGTTGCCAAATATGAAATTAGATGAATCAAAAGAATTTGTAAAATGCTTCACTGAGTTGTTGCTTGAGCATGAATCGCTGCAATCCATCTTATGGGTGATTTAAAAATGAGGGGATACGTGAGCCTCCATACTATAAAAATAAGGGGAATATATGTAGAAATTTATCGCAGAGAATTAATTTTTCTGTGACTTTTCATTATAGCATATTGAGTTGTCTTTAGATAACTCTTAATTGAAAATTTGGTGAGTTTAATGCGATAGGTTTGATAAGGACAATTATCTATTTTAGGCGTATTCCTCGTTTCCAGAGGTAGTATAGGAGGTATAACATGTTTCCGAGATTCGACCGATTTTTGGCTACCTTTAATATAGTGAATAGATGGTCAAAATAAAAAAAAGAAATCGTTATCTCCCACGGAGTTTGCGATATCAATTCTCGCGTATGGACGTATGATGATAAGACCAATCCAGCACATTCCATTGGCTGGCACCTAAATTGCGTTCATTACGTAAATTTAAAATGCTTATTACGTTCTGAATTTAATTTTTGATTTGGCGATGAGTGAGGCCTTTTACTTTGTTCAATTAAGCCTGCTTCATCGTGTTGCAAAAATCGACGATACCATTTACGAAGAGTTGGTCTAGAGACATCGCATTTACAACATACAAAACCTGCATCTTTCGTCTCAAGATAAAAATTAATCCACTTTTTTCTAACTAAAACTTTTCTATCCATGAGGCGGAGAAATATAACAATTAGTTGAAACGATGTCGTCTATGAATCACACAAATAAATATTTTATTTACTAAATCTTAGGATAATTTTTTACTAAGTATGGTAGAGACTTTTCACTCTGTTCATTGTTAATGGAAGCAATAATATTTTCTTTTTTTTGCTTTTCTGTTTCTTGCTTTTTTTTGTATGTCAAAAAAATAGAAAAAGACAAAATAGGATGTTGGGGGTTACTTTTTTGCCCATCTTTATATAAATATTCCGTAAGATTTTCCGGATTATCGTATCCAGTTGCTTTACCAGGAGGCAAATCTACCACCTTATCCCAAATAGTGGATAAGTTACTTTTACTCTTACAAAGGGGATTACCAAGATAAGCATAAAGATCAACAGGATCATGCGCCATAAAATGATAAATTTTATTTAGCTCGATAATTAAAAATAATTGCAATACATGGGGCCATGTACCATGCTTGTAACCAGCACCAAAATCTTTTAGCAACATTTTTTTTGCAACGAATTCAAGAAAAGTATCTCTATCTAATATATCTAGAATTTCCACATATTCTTCTTTGTTAAGGTTTTGTTCTTTAGCCCATCGATATAAAAAACCAGACAAGATTTTTTGCTTATTATATGGTTTGTCATTTGAAGGAGAGGGTAATTGTTTCAATTTATTTGGTTCTGAAACAAGGTCCGCCTTAATTTCAGTAGCATACAATTGCAAATTCTCTTCTAACCTTCCAAATGCTGCATTACATTCTTTTTTATCATTTAAATAATGTTTAACGATCAAAAAATCGAACAGATAGTCTTCATCAGTAACATTTGCATCTATATCTATGATACTAGTCAAAGCCTGCATCTTCTCCCACAGCTTTTCCCAATCAGCACTATCGGCTGAAAATTGATAATTTAATATATGGGTAATGCGATATAACAAATTTTGATGATCTACTAGAATTGAAATTTCAGTTTTCTCTTGAAATTCTTGATTTTGCAGCATGCAAAGATATAAAAAAATACTGATGCTATGAAAATATTCAAAATACTCATCAAATTTTTCTACCAATAATTCAAGGTCATTTACTTTTGTAATAAAAGATAACATTGACAAGAATTTAGTTAAATATTCAAGAGTTTCTTCAGGAATATTTAATGGTACATCACCATTGAAACTCATTGTCTTATCAACAAAAACAAGACGTACTTTTTCTTTATCAATCTGAATATTATTACTGTGAGTAAACATGATTTTACCTTGTGTAAGTTAGACCTTCGCCTTAATCGCTATGAGGATAGCTTATTACATGTTCGTTAAGATTTTATTAGACAACATAGACGAATAAACTTTATAGAAGCCTTGTCTAGAATCATAAATTTTCTATTTTTAGCCGAAATAATAAAAAACATTGTTTTAACTGAGAAAATTCAACATCTAAATTAACAATAATTTCTCTTGAGAAATGTATTTAAGAATTTTTTCTCTACAACGGTAATCTAATATTATCTTAAGTAACCTTGATTGATTCATTCATTCATACAAATCAAGGTTACTTTATTAATTTAGCCGCAATAATAATTCATATTTAAAGTAGTTAAATTAGTTGCAGGAATACCGATGTGATCACCTTCAGCATCCTTACTTCTTGTACGTGAATATTCGAGACCAAATGCGATCTTTGAATTCATTTGATAGCTTACCCCAACACCTGCAAGTGCAAGAAGAGCACCTGTTGATGATGTGACCTGTTCATCGGATAATTTAATATCACCTTCTTCATGAATTTTTGCCACACCCACTAACATATAAAAATCAAATGGACTATTAGCATTTATAATGCTTTTCCAGCCAATGTAAAAGCATTTGAGTTATAACTAAGTAAATCCATTATTTTCATCAAATCTATAATTGGTTTTAGCATTCATACGATATCCTGCTTCAAGCCCAAAAAATTCATTGAAATTGTATCCTGTAAGCAACATACCACCCACACCACCATTAGTGGTTACCGTTGCATCTGAGTATGACTTACTGAAACATTACGTCTGCTTGAGCGGATCTGTGATTTCTGAAGCAATCTGATCGGTTACCCCATCCTGAGAAGTAAAGAAAGGGTCAAGTACACACATAACCCCAATCTAAATCTACACAGCCATGTTCAAGTGCTTCTCTATAGCTTGATCTAAAATATCAAACAATTTTTTGTGTTGTTTATCATAATTAAATTTTCTTTTTGTTCTATTGATTGCATCACTAACTCCATTTATTGAAATGTTTCCAAACAATCGTAATATTTCATCTAGTGATTACAACATTGGTGGGTAATGTGTG
>DAIEGU010000085.1 GCA_027356065.1 Gammaproteobacteria bacterium | reverse complement strand
TCGATTTTTGTGATTGCGGCCTCGGAAAAAGTGAGGAATAGCCAGTCCTATTGCGAACTTTTTCCGAGGCCGCAATCGCGAAAAGCGATAGAACAAAAATCTGGACTTTAGCCTTTTTTAATCCCAATACTCCAAGATCCGTTCGCCCTGAGGAGGCGCGAAATCGATCTTTATCATTATGCACTGAAACTCAACGCGCCGTCTCGAAGGGTTCGTCGATGTTGCACTGAACTACTTTTTCTTTCGTTTTGCGTGATGTGATACTGCATCCCAATCACCGCTGATCAAAGCCTCTTTCTTTTTTCGACTCCATCCCTTGATTTGCTGCTCGCAAGACAATGCTTCCATTCTGCTAGTAAATTGGGCTGTATACGAAAGCTCAACTGGCAATCTCGTTGCTGTATAACAATTCGGAAACACTCTGTTGTGATGATTGTGCAACCGCGCCTCTAAATTGTCGGTATGCCCGGTATAATAACTGCTATCGTTACATCGAAGAATATAGACCCAAAACATGTGGACTTGCCTCTTTTATTCCATTTAAAAAGGAGTTGTCAAAACTGATGAAGCGAGTATCGTAACGTCCGCAACCCTTCAAAAGCTTCAGGACAATTAAGTACAAGGATTTACCAGTAATGACACATGAAATTATATCTGTTTTATTAGAACGCCGTCGTGGTAAGAAGATAAAAGCTAAAGGCGCATACCGTGATGCGGTCGCTTCAAGTCAATCACGTGTTGTTATCTGTTTAGGTTTGAAATGGGAATGTATGACGTTGATCGTGCCATTACCATGGTGTAAAAGACCATGGGCACTGCCTTTTCTCATTATATTGTCACCTTCCAAAAAGTCAGATGAGGCTGCTGGGAAGCGACATAAGACCTCGATAGATTGGACCATACAGATGGTACGATGCGTTAGTCGTTGGTTAAAGCGTAAAACTTGGATCTTGGTTGGAGATGGGGCGTATGCTTGTATGGGACTCGCAAAAGCCTGCATAAACAGTGGAGCTACTCTCATATCTAGATTGCGATTAGATGCACAGTTATATGAAGCCCCCATGATTAAAAAAAAGGCGAGCTAACTTTGTGTGATATCATTATGATCATAAGAAGGGCAATATGGGTAAAGATGTATTTTTCAACGTCTAAAAATCAAAAAGAAAACACGGACTCTTTAAAAATTACCGAAGAAAATGCTAACTTATTGATTTATCAATTGGCATTAGCTGCATAATGATGGCGAAAAACCCTTCGAGACGGCGCGTTGAGTTTCAGTGCATAATGATAAAGATCGATTTCGCGCCTCCTTCCGAAGAACAGCTCATTAACCTATTGAATTAGCAGTCTATTTCCTTAAGCTCAAATCCAAGCATTTTAGCTCGATTATTCAAATTTTTAATTAATCGCTCACGGTATTGTTTTTCATAATAATCAGCACCCGTTTCAACAAATTCCACTTGATGCCTAATCATATTAAACATGATAATGGCTATCTTATGAGCAGTTGCGGTGGTTGCTTTCGGAGCGCCTATGCGTGCCTTCAATCTTCTGAAAAAAGCGCCCAATGCACTATTACTATGATGGAGAGTGCTCGCTGCCATACGAAAGGCAGAAGCAGCATAGTTTCCTGTGCGTTTACTTTTACCACTTAATATTTTTCCACCCGATACTTTATTGCCTGGACATAAGCCTAACCATGAAGCGAATTGCTTACTACTTTTCCATCGATTTAAATCTAATCCAATTTCAGAAACGATCTTTAACACACTATAGGCTTCAAGGCCAGGAATGGTTGTTAAATCTACTCCTACCATCCTAATTAAGTGTGTCCCAAGATCAAACGATGGTGCATTTTTGCTTTTTTTAACAGGCTTTTTATTTGACCGCGTGTTATCAATATAATTTTCTTTTTCATAATTTTTTGCATCTTCAAACGTTGAAAGCTGTTTTTCAATTTTTTCATCACATGCTGTAATCTTATTCTGATAAATATCAAAAAGCTCCAATGCCTGCGACAAGGAGAATACATGCTCTTCTCGATAATTACCTGTTAACGATTTTTCAATGATTTCAAGTGAGTTTTGACACCGATAATTTCGATAACTTGCTAACAATTTCGGATCTCGTTGACCATCAACGATTGCACGGATAATCATCATACCTGTTTCGCCCGTAATATCGCTAATTACATTATGTAATTGAATGTTCATTTGACTCAATGCTTTTTGCATATGTTGAATATGTGAAGACATTTGCTGTATTAACATATTTCTCTGTCTCATATACGCACGCAGTGCGCAAACTTGTTCTGATGGTCGAAATGCTCCACTAAGCAATCCGTAAGTATGTAATTGTTGTAACCATTGGCAATCTAAAACATCTGTTTTACGCCCACTGACATTCTTCACATGCCGCGCATCCACAAGTAATACTTCAAAGCCACGTGATTCTAATAATTCAAATAAAGGGATCCAATAAACCCCAGTTGATTCCATAGCGACCGTTACTATTCCAACCGCTTCTAGCCAATCAGCTAGTTCATGGAGATCTGTCGTAAAACTCTGAAATTCACGAACACAAACATCAGAACATCCTTCCGGTATCGCTACAAAGTGGGATTTTGAACCAATATCAATCCCAGCTGTCATTGTATTAATGTGTTGGAGGTGCTTTGGCAAGGCTACTTTCTTTATTGATTCTTTATGCTTTGACTGATTGGTTTTTTTTGTGGTATTTTTGCTCATATCATTTTTTCCTGCTTAAAGTTGAAGAATGATATGTTGTGCCGCAGGGGTTGAATCAGCAACTATCTTCCGAACGGGATAGTACATACGTACTTCACCAATGATATTGTCGTAAACCCCTGTAACCATACTCAGAGACTGGCTCGAGGCACTAATGGAGAGCCGGCTTTTACAACACAAACATATCGCCGGCAATTTTAGCAAATCAAAGGCGTGATGTGGCTTATTTGAGCAAACAATGGTTCGAGACGGCGCGACGTACCTCTTACCTCAACTAATTTTCTTTTGCGCGCCTCCTCACCACGAACGGATCGAAGTAAATTTAAAAAAATTCTGTTCTTTCCCTATATTTTACACGAAGTGTTTAGGTTACTCAGGGCGAACGGATCTTGGAGTATCGGGATTAAAAAAGGCTAAAGTCCAGCTTTAGCGGTTTCTATAAATTCATAAGTCTGTGCCCCAGCTTCCGAAGAACAGCTCATTAACCTATTGAATTAGCAGTCTATTTCCTTAAGCTCAAATCCAAGCATTTT
>DAIEGU010000081.1 GCA_027356065.1 Gammaproteobacteria bacterium | reverse complement strand
GATGACTTCGTTTCTTTTGCAGGTGTAGCTCTAGCACATAAATCTTTTACATCATTGTATGAAATTAAATCTTTTGCACGATCATGATATTCAGCATTGGCTACTTCAAATAACATGCCCCCAACTTCTTTAAAAACTTTTTCATTGGAGCTTTGCTTAATAAGCTCATTAATTTTTTTCATAGATTGTTGTGCTTCTGTATGCAGCCGTTCTTTGAGCGAGTCATCTTTTACATTTTCAGCTGTTCGAATTAACTCAATATAATGTTCATACTCGTGTTGAAGATTTATAAATACATTATCAACTTTATCAACTGCTGATGTGATTTCCTTGTGATCTTTTTCATAAGCGAGTTTAGCTGTAACTGCTGCCTTCAAAGGTTCCTTGAATATAAATTCTCCTTTCGCACCAGACAATAAATTGAGCATCCGAATATTTTCTTCCTGCAAGAGGTGATTGACCAAATAATCATAATAAAGATTAATTTTAATTTCAGCAGTTCGCGTTTTATCTTCATCTGCAATCATCTTTAAAAGATTTACTTCCACTTGTTTTAATGCAAGATCACGCGTGTTGATATCTGATATTATCTGTGTTAGTTCAGGGTCAGGCCCTTTTAAATGAATGAAATTTTCCAAATTTATTCGAGATCTCTCAAAGTAAATTTTTCGCGCTTTTTCTAACCAACCTTGTTTCATACAACCCCCTTAATGCAAATTTTTTAATTATCACTAATTAAAATATAGTTTAAATATGAAAAATTTGAATTGTGTGGAATGCACTAAAGGGGAAGCAATCTAAGCAAGCCATCGACGAAATCCCTAACATCAACAATATCAAACTCAATTAATGATTCATTTTACGTAATACCATCAAGCACTTTTCTAAATCATTGGGCAAATCCGCTGTAACCACAATAGATTGCCCAGTCATCGGTAATGTAAATTTCAATGAATACGCATGTAAAAATAAACGATGACAACCGTAGGCTTTAAATATTTTATTAATGTCTTTATCGCCATATTTTTCATCACCAATAATGGCATGACCAGCATGCAACGCATGTACTCGAATTTGATGGGTCCTACCCGTCAACGGTTGTGCTTCAACTAAAGTGGCTTGGGGAAATTTTTCAACAATTTTAAAACGCGTGTGGGATTCCTTACCTTCTTCATGCACATTAACCATGCGTTCGCCCGATTGTAATTGGTTTTTTTGTAACGCAGCTTTTATCTCTTTAATATGAGCCGGCCATGCGCCTTGCACTAACATTAAGTAGGTTTTAGTGACTTTCCCTGAACGCAATAATTCATGCAATTCACGTAAAACGCTGGATTTTTTGGCAATTAACAAACAGCCTGAAGTATCACGATCTAAACGATGGACTAATTCCAAATATTTTTGCTGTGACCGAGCTGCCCGTAATGTTTCAATGACACCTAAACTGATACCACTACCACCATGCACTGCCAATCCACTGGGTTTATTGACCACTAACAACCCATTATCTTCATATAAAATCTGTTGTTCTAAAGCCTTAACCTGATTAACTTTGGGTGTCACAACAGTAGCAACCCCTAATTTTAACGGCGGAACACGAACAATATCACCTGAAGCAAGACGTTGATCCGGATCAGCACGTTTTTTATTAACACGCACTTCGCCCTTGCGAATGATTCTATACAGATGACTTTTAGGCAAATCCTTGCAACGAGTGCGTAAAAAATTGTCTAGCCGTTGACCAGCATGTTCAGGATCCACAGTGATATATTGTACGGATTGCTGCGTAAGTTTATTCATTCAATTATCCAATAGTGACTGTCAAAGTAATATCAT
Source organism: Gammaproteobacteria bacterium (assembly GCA_027356065.1). Taxonomy (GTDB): domain Bacteria; phylum Pseudomonadota; class Gammaproteobacteria; order DSM-16500; family DSM-16500; genus Aquicella. The sequence goes on along the minus strand of DAIEGU010000081.1, from coordinate 3,947 downwards.
CTGTAAATACAAATCGAGCATTTTATTATTTTCATTTCGTCCCGCAACATCTCATTGATAAAATTCTCAAAACTGTTACAATCGCGAAGTTTCTCTAGCCTGGTATTTATCATTGAAAACCAAATTTTTGCAATGTGCAAATCACCCAGAGATAACTAAACAGTAATTGAGCGCTGTATGTGCTTTTAAAAAGCAACAGCTAATGAGATTTATTACAGTAAAAAACGACCCCGCTGTTAAGACACGGGAATATTAATTAACTTAAAAAAACGATATCGCTAGACATATTGCAGGTGAACCCCTCCCCTAAGACGATCATGGAGCGGGTGTGGTGGCATAAGGCCTGCAAGCCTGCCACCTTACAAAGAACTACGAATAAATATAAAGATCTTCCACTTTAAAGTTTCTGAAATAACACTTGCCATTGCTGATTTGGGGCTATGGCCCTGAGCAACTGTTTAGCGTGCATCGCATGTGAGGAAAACAGTCATGGCTTTAAATAGAATGTTGATGAACGGCGCCCCTTTTAGCGGCGCTGGCAGTGAAGAATTTCGTTATGCAATTTTATATGGACAAACCCTAGTCAATTTTTATAGCGCCCATCCCGGCCGAGAACAAAAAAAAGCAAATATCTACAAAGGTAAAGTAACCCGCATAGAACCTAGCCTAGAAGCCGCGTTCGTCGATTATGGCGCTGACCGGCATGGCTTCTTATCATTTAAAGAACTCGCCCCCCAATATTTCTCTTCCGGAATGAATGCCGAAAACAGCCATATCAGAGATGTGTTGCATGAAGGGCAAGAATTGATGGTGCAAGTTGATAAAGAGGAACGCGGCAATAAAGGCGCTGCTTTGACTACTAAAATCAGTCTGGCCGGATGTTATTTGGTATTAATGCCCAATCAACCTGGTGGGGGTGGCATCTCACGCAGTATTGAAGGTGAAGAGCGCAATGAATTACGCGAACATTTAGACAAATTAGACATCCCTGGTGATATGAGCGTTATTGTGCGCACAGCTGCTGTGGGTAAACAACTTGAAGAATTACAATGGGACTTGGCCTTTTTAATTAAACATTGGGAAGCCATTAAAGCTGCTTTCAATCAACGCCCTGCCCCATTCTTGATTCATCAGGAAAGCGACGTGGTCATACGCGCATTACGGGATTACCTACGCGAAGATATTCACGAAGTTTTAATTGATGATGCAGAAGTTTATGCCAAAGCTAAGAAATACGTTAATGAAGTCCGTCCTGATTTTATTAATCGTATAAAACTCTATCAAAACAACATCCCACTGTTCACACGCTTTCAAATTGAAAGCCAAATTGAATCGGCTTACCAGCGTGAAGTGCGCTTGCCTTCTGGAGGCTATTTAGTTATCGATCATACCGAAGCATTAGTGGCTATCGATATTAACTCAGGTGGTGCAACGCGTGGTGGCGATATTGAAGAAACAGCCCTCAACACCAATATTGAAGCTGCCAATGAAATTGCCAGACAATTAAGATTACGCGATTTAGGTGGGCTCATTGTTATTGATTTCATCGATATGGAGTCATCTCGAAACCAGCGTGAAGTTGAAAATCGCTTACGGTCTGCTTTAGAGCTTGATCGCGCTAGAGTACAAGTCGGTCGTCTTTCTAAGTTTGGTTTGTTAGAAATGTCACGACAACGATTACGATCAGCATTAGGTGAATCCAGCCAAAATATCTGCCGTCATTGCAATGGTTCGGGCACGATTCGGAGTGTGCAATCTTTATCTTTTTCTATCATCCGCTTGATTGAAGAAGAAGCGCTTAAAGAAAATACCGCTGAAGTCCGCGCGCACCTTCCTATTCCTATCGCAACATTTTTATTAAATGAAAAACGTGAAGCAATTTCCCGTATTGAACATAGACACCGCGTACGTGTGCTGTTAATTCCAAATAATTTACTGGAAGTGCCTCATTATAAAATCGAACGAATTCGCCATAGCGATGTCGCTGGTCAAAAAGAACAAGTTTCGAGTTATCAAATATCTTATGAACCAGAAACAGAAGATGTGTTAAGCAAAGAACAGGGCACCACAGAAGTTGCACAACCCGCTGTACGTGCCAGTGATATCAGCGTTCCACCCGTAGTCCCCAAAAGTAGACCTAGCTTGATCAGTCGCCTATTGCAAAAAGATCTGTGGTTAAACATATTCGGTGTCAACGAAACAAAACCAAGCCCTCAAAAGAGAGCGCCCAGCATGCAAAGTCAAAACAGACGGGGCCAACATGCTGAAGGCCATAAAGGCGGAAAACGTGATCGCGATCGTGATCGTGACGGTGGTGGCAAGCATCAACATCATGGCCGAGGGGGCAAACAAAGGCATGGGCGTCGTCAACACGGTGGCGATGGTGACTATAAAAAACAGGCTCATAATCGTCCCATGGAAGCCACTGAACATAAGACACAGCAGAGCCATGAAATACGTGCTAGCCAGCCTCATGCTGCTGCTGAAGTACAAACTGTTAAAGTGATACCTGAAAAGGTTTATAAAGAAGAAAAAACGCACGTCCCCACAACCCGTGCTGAACCGGAAAACACCAGAGAAGTGACTCAAACAAAAGAAACGCATGCAGCTGAACACACACCGCAAGATATGGTGAAGCCCGCTATAACTGAACATTCCATGGCAAGTGAACAAGTTGCTACCACGGAAATGGATACGAAAGGGACTGGACAAGAAGACGATCAAACGCAAACACGACGTGAACATAGACATCCCAGAACACGACGTGGTCAATTGCGCCGTCGAGGCCATTTAAGAGGTCACGGCCGAGAGCGCCAAAAATCAGCAACGCAACAGGATGAACAGAGTGGCGAAGCAGATAATCAACCTTCAGCGCCGAATAAATCATCAGATGAGTTTGAACCAGGCAATGGACAAGATAGCTTTAATAATAAAGAAGAAATGAATGAGTAACCTTTTTTTCCTTCTCTCGCTTGAGGGAGAAGGTGCCGAAAGCGGATGAGAGTGGATTCAAATAAATGATGAATTCTTTTTAATACCCCCTCATCCACCTTCGGCACCTTCACACCGAAGGGGTGAATGAAAAAAAATATGCGATTTGGGAGTTAATAGGATTTCATGAAATCACCCACGTCAAACGAGAATAACCTCAGGCATACCTCAATGGATCCTGACAAAAACTCATCTAAACCCAAAACACATTATTTTTGGTCAGCGTTAATCCTCATTGTTGGCCTCATCATAATATTTTTAATTTACCAATCCTACTCCGCCAAGAAAAAAACCCGCGTAGCCGCTTTGCCCGTGGTCACTACCATGGCCAAAACCAGCGATGTCCCCGTTTATCTTACTGCACTGGGCACTGTCACTTCGTTAGATAGCATCACCATCAAAACGCAAGTCAATGGCACCATGCAATCAGTGAATTACACAGAAGGACAACTGGTCAAAGCCGGCGATTTATTAGCGCAAATTGATCCCCGTCCCTTTGCCGCGCAAGTCCTGCAATTTCAAGGTCAATTGGAGCGCGATCAAGCACAATTGATCAATGCCCGCGTAGATTTAAAAAGGTTCCAAACCCTCTACAAATTAAACTCTGTTTCACAACAAACGCTTGATACGCAATCAGCCTTAGTCAAACAATTAGATGGCACAGTAAAGCTTGATCAAGGCCAGCTCAATGGTGCGCAAGTGAACTTAGCCTATTGTAGAATTACCTCCCCCATTGATGGCCGTGTGGGTTTACGATTGGTAGATCCGGGTAATTTTGTACAAACTTCGGATACTACTGGGATAGTGGTAGTTAATACTGTCAATCCAATTACAGTGGTATTTACTATTCCTGAGGATAATGTCTCGGATGTATTGCAACAAATTTATAATGGCAAAACATTAGCTGTGCAGGCTTACGATCGAACCCAAACGCAATTATTAGATACGGGTAAACT
>DAIEGU010000080.1 GCA_027356065.1 Gammaproteobacteria bacterium | reverse complement strand
GATCCCATCTCGAACTCAGAAGTGAAACCATTTAGCGCCTATGATAGTGTGGGTCTATCCATGCAAAAGTCGGTCATCGCCAGGCTCTATTTCCTAAGGCCCTTGTTGGGAACCAACAAGGGCCTTTTGTTTTTAGCGGCTCTTTAGATATTTCGTTGCTTAATGGCTTATTTTTTATTCTGTAATGGTTTACTTGATTGGCTTGTCCTATTATCTTTTTTTTCTTCTTCTTTTTCTTTCTGATCTGTGAAATTTTCTGCCTTAGCTGGTGGAATTTTTATATACTCATCATTTACTGTGAATTTAGAAAATGCTCCAAATTTAGTAATATTAGGTAAGTCCGCCTTCGTTATTAGTGGTTGCAAAGTTTCATCCATTAAATCATTAAATATTGGTTGTTGATCTAAGGGATAAGTTCTTTGTAGTGATACAAATGTATCTAAAATTATTTTTCTATAATTCTCCTCCGATCCGGGAGTGTGTTCAGAGAAATTGCGTAAACCCTCATTTAATTCTGCCAGATAGACTGCATAGGTTTCATGGTTTTTAAATTTACTCAGCAACTTTATAGGATCTATTTTCCTTAGCATGAAACTATCAAAACGATTAATAATGTCATGAAAAGTTTTTCCTTGAATCATTTTTTCTATTATCGGTTGAAATTGTTTTGGTTCAATTTTACTAACGTGGGCAAAATAATTTTTCAAAGCAGTTCTATATTCATTGAGTTCTACTTGGTAATGATTAAATGCTTTTGCATCGTTATCTGAAAAAGGTTCAGTACGTAAAAAAGGAATCATCGAAGAAAAATTACGTGCGAATTTAGTAAATATACTTTCATTTTCAAGTTTTTTAAGACGATTAGCCAAATCATCATAAATTTTTGTAATACGCTCGTATTTTTGAATTAGGTCAAAATTTTTTATGCCCAATTTTTTGGGGTCGACTGTATGTAATAATTCATAAGGAATGCGATCAATAAGATCGTCCATGTTTTTTGGCTCGATAATAGCTTGAGCTCTATCTGACCACTTAAAAGATGCTGAACTTTGATGCGAGGCTTGCATGAATGTCTTAAGGTCTTTTTTATATCTAGTGACCAACCCAAATTGCAATTTATGTTGTTGGTGTACAACTTCAGGCGGTATTGGTGAAACAAAGAAACACATGACAGGTACGTTGGGATTATTTGCATTAGCGCCTGCTCTTTCTGCTTTTGCAACTGCTCCGGAATCAGGTAATCGATCTGTCCAAGTTCGTGCTGCAATTTTTTTACCTTGTTCATAAACTTCAACGTGTCTCAAATCCAATTGATCTTCACTGATGTTAATTTCGAAATTATTATCGTTTGTATAAAACGTATTAAGAGGATTACTTTGCGCAGATGTTCTTGCTCCGCTTACTCCACTTAGGACAGCATTAAAGTTTTTAGGCAATGAAGGTCCGTGCGGAATGGCAGAGGCAAGTATGCTCGAAGAAACAACAAATATGTTCGCTGCCATTTCAAATGCTTGTTCTTTTTTACGACTTTTTCTCTCAGACTTAGTCATATCTAAATCTAAGTTTAATGGCGCAACAATTACTTTCGATCCTGTGCTAGCTAATTTTTGATATGCCTCTTGCGATAGATAGCCATAATAAACGTAGGTGCGCATATTGGACTACTCTTCATAAGTGTTTTAATTGTAATTAAAGTATAGACACTATGGTGAGATATGCTTTTAGCTGTAAGTTATTGTTTATTAATAGTTAACTAATTAGATTTTGAATTGGTCTTTAAAATAAACGTCGCAGGGCCATCATTGCAAAGACTGACTTGCATATAAGCACCAAAAACACCGGTAGCCACATGGGGATAAACTTTTTTAGCAGTTTCGACTAGATAAGTGAAAAGTTTTTCACCTTCATTAGGAGGCATGCCAACAGAGAAACCTGGGCGTGTGCCTTTCTGTGTCTCTGCAACCAAGGTAAATTGAGGAACTAATAACAAACCACCTTGAATATTTTTGAGACTGAGATTCATTTTTCCTTCATTATCAGGAAAAATACGATAGTTGATGATTTTATCTATGAGTTTTTCAGCGTCTTGTTGAGTATCGGTCTTTTCCATGCCTATTAAGGCCAAAATGCCACGCGAAATGACGCCGACTAGCGCACCATTAATTTCAACTTGGGCATTGTTTACTAACTGGATTAATCCAATCATGGTTATCGCACAGAAAAATTCGTGAAAGGGAATCTATTTTAATAAATTTGTCCGTGATTTGTTACTGATAAATTGTCCGTGAGCAAAAATATAATATTTCGAAAATTTGTGCTTCATCGGCTAGAATACTGCAACAATTTTAAGAGGATTTGCCATGAGTGATCGAGTAAAAAAGATGCTAGATGACAACGAAGTCGAATTTGTAGATTTACGTTTTACCGATCTTCGAGGAAAAGAACACCATGTATCTATTCCTCGCAGTAAGGCTGACGATAATCTATTTAAAAATGGCAAAGCATTCGATGGCTCTTCACTTTGTGGTTGGCAAGAAATTAATGAATCTGATTTATTGTTAATGCCGGATGTATCAACAGCTGTCATGGATCCTTTCTGTGAAAGACCTACTCTCATTGTTCGTTGCGATGTTTATAATCCACGAACCCGTAAACCTTATATATGTGATCCGCGTGGTGTTACTCGGCGCGCAGAAGAATACTTAACTAAAAGTGGTATTGCTGAAACCTGTTACTTTGGCCAGGAAGTTGAGTTTTTTATCTTTGATGATGTCCGCTGGGATATCCAGATGAATGGGTGTTTTTATAAAGTCGATGCCGAAGAAGGCGGATGGAATTCTGGGACAACGTTTGAAAATGGCAACATGGGACATAGGCCTCGCATTAAGGGCGGATATTTCCCTGTTCCACCTGTTGATTCATCCCATGATTTACGTAGTGAAATGTGCGTTGCTTTAGAAAGTATGGGTCTGGTTCCTGAAGTGCACCACCATGAAGTTGCTACTGCTGGCCAAAATGAAATTACAACTCGTTATAGCACACTGTTGCATAAAGCTGATGAAATGCTCATTTTCAAATATGTGATCCAGAATGTCGCTCATGCACATAACAAAACAGTGACATTTATGCCAAAACCATTAGTAGGCGACAATGGTAGTGGTTTGCATTGCCACCAATCGCTTGCAACAGGTAATAAAAATTTATTTGCTGGTGATCAATACGCAGGTCTTTCTGAAATGGCGCTCTATTATATTGGCGGTATTATTAAGCACGCACGTGCCTTGAATGCCTTTACCAACCCAACGACTAACAGCTATAAGCGTTTAGTCCCTGGATATGAGGCTCCCGTTACTATGGTGTATTCAGAAGGTAATCGTTCAGCAGGCATACGTATTCCTTTAGTATTTAATGATAAAGAAAAACGTATTGAAGCACGTTTCCCTGATGCAATGGCAAATCCTTATCTCGCGTTCCCAGCAATGCTAATGGCGGGATTAGATGGTATTAGAAATAAAATTCATCCTGGCGATGCAATTGATACCAATTTATATGACTTGTCGTCAGCAGAAGTTAAGAAATTCCCAAGTCTTTGCTCCTCACTCGGACAAGCATTAGATAGCTTGGAAGAAGACCATGCCTTTTTGTTAGAAGGTGGTGTCTTTACCAAGGAATTAATCGATGCATATATTGCTGTTAAACGCGAAGAAGAAACAAGAGTGAATATGACAACGCATCCTATGGAATTTGACTTGTATTATAGTCTATAAATGTTTGACAAATGATGACCGCCCTGCAATCGGCAGGGCTTTTTTTTGTGACGTGGGTTAATAATGTCGAATTTTAAAATCGCTACTTGGAACGTCAATTCATTGCGAGTTCGTTTACCGCATGTGCTTACGTGGCTAGAACAAGTGAAACCCGATATTCTTGCGTTGCAAGAAATTAAATTAATAAATGAAGATTTTCCTCATGCAGAATTAAATGCAATAGGTTATCGAACTATTGCATCGGGTCAAAAAACTTATAACGGTGTTGCTGTGCTGAGTCGTGAAGAATCTCGCGATGCAATTACAGAACTTCCTGCATTTGTTGATCATCAACGGCGCGTTTTAGCAGTTACTGTTGGTGACATCCGTATATTAAATTTATATGTACCAAATGGTGAAAGTGTTACTTCGGAAAAATATCAATATAAATTAAATTGGTTGCGAAGTTTGAATGCATTTGTGCAAGAAGAAATAGCAAAACATTCCAAAATGATTTTATTAGGTGATTTTAATATTGCACCTAGCGACATGGATGTTTATGATCCGCGCGAATGGGAAGGCCAGGTGCTTTTCAGTTTGCCTGAACGTGATGCGTTGAACTCCTTATTAAAAATCGGATTTCAAGATTGCTTTCGATTACGCGCACCTGATGAAAAAAGTTTTAGCTGGTGGGATTATCGGTTGAACGCATTTAAACGTAATATGGGTTTACGTATAGACCATATTTTTGCTAATACGGCCTTCTCTCAACAGTGTACGAATTGTTATATAGATAAAAACCCTCGCGCATGGGAGCGACCTTCTGATCATGCTCCTGTTGTTGCTGAGTTTAATTTAAATTAATTTGGAAATAGTAGAATGAGTGGTAAATCGACTGCGCAACAGCAGGCATATGCAAGATTTATTTCAACATTGTTTGTTTATCATGTAGCAGACATTGTAACGAAGTCTGAAGAATCCAATGATACTGATATTGCAGCTGCGCCACCTCTGAACGTGGCCAATCACGTGACAACTGCCAAGCCAATGATGTATCAACCTAAAGCTAAGCCCCAACACAATAAAATGCATCACCCAAAACAGCCATCAAATAACTGGTCTTGCAAAAAACGTTAATTTAAAGAATAAGTTAGATATAATGCGAGTATGAAAAAATCAACTATACTTAAATAACTTTATTCTCAACAAACGGGCATTTACTTGATTAAATAATCATTCTTAGTTATGATGCCCGCCTAATTTATAGGGGTTCGTCGGCATGAAACCAAATATACATCCAGAATATAAAGCAGTAAAAGTAGTGTGCAGCTGCGGCAGTACATTTGAAACAGGTTCAACATTAGGTAAAGAGCAATTGTTACTTGAAGTTTGTGCTAAGTGCCATCCTTTTTATACCGGCACACAAAAGATTATTGATACAGCAGGCCGTGTTGATCGTTTTCGTCAAAAGTATGGTTCAAGAACTAGCGACACTAAAAAAACTGACGACAAATAAAAGTAAAAAATATAATAACAATAAGAATTACAGCCATGTCTGATAAATTGCGCCAAGCAGCGCTTGATTATCATTCTCATCCTGTTCCTGGTAAAACTCGTATTGCGCTCAGTAAGTCTACTGTGACGCAATACGATTTGTCCTTAGCTTATACACCTGGCGTAGCAGAGCCTGTCAAAGAAATCGCCCATGACCCTATCAATGCTTATCGCTATACAAATAAAAGCAACTTGGTTGCTGTTATCACAAATGGTACAGCTGTTTTAGGGCTAGGAAATGTAGGCGCTCTTGCGAGTAAGCCCGTCATGGAAGGTAAGGCTGCGCTATTTAAACGATTTGCTGACATTGATGTCTTTGATATTGAAATTGATTGTAATGATCCAAAAGAATTAGTAGAAACAATTGTACGTATTGCTCCAACATTCGGCGGTATTAATCTTGAAGATATTAAAGCACCAGAATGTTTTTATGTAGAAGAAGAATTAAAAAAACGATTGCCTATTCCTGTATTGCATGATGATCAACAAGGTACAGCCATTGTTGTAGCTGCAGCGTTACTCAATGCATTGGAATTACAAGGCAAAGAGTTAGCGAAAGTTAAGATGGTTTGTTTAGGTGCAGGCGCTGCTGGTATTGCAACCATGACTTTGTTATGCAAATTAGGCGCGCATAGTGAAAATATTTTATTAGTCGATCGCAAAGGCGTGATTCACTCTGACCGATCTGATTTAACACCGGAAAAACAAAAATTTGCAGCGAAGACAAATAAGCAAACATTATCCGATGCAATGCATGGTGCAGATGTTCTCATTGGAGTGTCAGGCCCTGCATTAGTTACTAAAGAACAAATAGTAACAATGGCAGAAAATCCTGTAGTGTTTGCGCTTTCAAATCCTACCCCAGAAATTTTACCGGAAGAAATAATGGAAGTAAGAAGTGATTGCATTATTGCAACAGGGCGTAGTGATTACGCTAATCAAGTAAATAATGTACTTTGCTTTCCGTATCTTTTTCGCGGTGCACTTGATGTGCGCGCAAAAACAATTAACGAAGCTATGCAATTAGCCGCAGTCTATGCTATTAAAGAATTGGCAAAAGAACCCATTCTTGAAGAAGTACTTGCAGCTTATAATTTAAAACACAAGTTAGTATTTGGTCCTGAATATTTATTACCTAAACCTGTTGATCCACGGTTGAAAGAAAAAGTTTCTGCAGCAGTCGCAGAAGCCGCTATTAAATCAGGCGTTGCTTCTGTCTAATCTCTTCCCTCATCTCATTTAATCAATTCGCAACATGACAAACAAAATGAGCGAGTCATTAAATTGCTTAAGTAAAAAATAAGTGCGCTATAATTCTTTCGCAATTTTATAAATAGATAACCATAGCACCACAATTTTGCAATCATGCGAGATAAATAATCTATGGAATTTAATTTAAAATATTTTTTATTAGGGAAAATTTATGAAATTGAAATTAATTTCAGCATTAATATTGTCTGCAATTAGCATTCATGCGATTGCATACGAAGGAAAGGGTTTTAAAATCATTAGTGAAAAGGTGACGCATTCACCTAATTTTGTTGGGGGGTTTAAAGAAGTTCCATCAAAAAAAGGTATTGCCCCTGGATACGCTAAAGCAACGTCATGGGCGTATGATGCATCTGGTCGACCAGGGGAGCTCATAAAAATTCAAGGTGATCACAATGTTAGCCTTTCAAATTATACAAGTAGTGCACAACGATATACGTACACTTATAACTTGAATTGTGACAAGGTTTACGAACGTTTTGAACGAACAGTCGAGTTGGCACCCCAAGGATCATTCACAGACAGTTCACATTCCTATGGCGCTGCTCAAGAACAATCTACCGGTACTTTTAGCATAAACGTAGGAACAAAAATCACTGGTGGTGGTGAAAGTGCGTGGCATGAAGCGCATGCAACGTTAAGAGTAAGAAGATAAACTTTCGAAACGATGTAACTTATCTAAGGCAATCCGTCTAGATTGCCTTAGGTTTACTATAGTGATACGGTTTTTATTCTTTATGTTAGGATGACATAATGGAAATTAAACTGATCATTTGGGATTTAGATGATACTTTATGGCAAGGAACGCTTGCTGAAGGTGATGCTGTTTGCCTTTATGAACATCGTGTGGACTTCGTTCGTGCTTATAATCGTTGCGGATTGATTTCTGCTATTTGTTCCAAGAATGATTTTGCAATAGCGAAAAACAAACTGGAATCGTTCAATCTATGGAATGAATTTGTTTTTTCTCGTATTGCTTTTGTACCTAAAGGTGCGGCGATAAAACAAATGATTGAAGATATGCAGCTTCGAGCAGCGAACGTGTTATTTGTCGACGATAATGTACACAATCTTTATGAAGTGAAATCAGTTGTTCCTGACATTAATGTGATTAATGCCACACAGCCAGAATGCGATATTTTGTTGCAACAAATTTTGGATAACAATAAACATATCAGCAAAAATCGTGTCGAAGAATACCGCATCTTGCAAGCCAAAATCGATGATCGTAAAAATCAATCTGTTTCTAATGAAGCTTTCCTGCAATCAAGCAATATTCATATTTCTTTTGCTAGTTTATTGGCAAATTTGGAATTCAAAGAACGTATTGTGGAGTTGATCAATCGTAGTAATCAGCTTAATTACACACAATCGCGTATAGATTTTGAAGCTCTCACCGCTATGATGATGGATATCACGCGTTATGACTCTTGGTCGATATTTGTGTGGGATAATTATGGTTATTATGGGTTGGTTGGTTTTGCAATGATTGATCGCCATAGTAAAACGCTAATACATTTTGTTTTTTCTTGTCGTGCTATGCATATGGGTATTGAGCACGCAGTTTTGCGAAAAATTAAAATCAAATATCCATCACTAAATATTTCTCAGTTTAAAATTTCATTGCCTACTCTTGATGGAGAATGGTTGACGGAAGATGAATTTGTTAATCCTGAAATACGGGCGATGATTCGCAACAAAGAAAATTCCGCACATAAACAAGAAGCGCAAATAAAAATAATGTATGGCTGCATGTCGGGCGGCATTGCTTATTATAGTCGTTATCGTGAAGTGATGGATTTTGATGTTGCAGTGTTTGAACAACGAAACTGTTACGTTTCTTTTAGTACGCTTAGAACGCATGCAGCCGAGATTTCAAAACAACAATTTCCACGAACATTGGTTTATGGCGCAGCCTTTGATTATTACAATTCCTCATGGACACCTGATTCGTTACCAGTAGAAGATAATTTTGTAGATGGTCTTTATGAATTTTGCCAATTTTTTGAGAAAGGCAATTATAAAATATTAGTCGTGTTGCCGCCGGACAATATGCCAGATACTTATTACCGTCCATGGGATGGCAATACCCGTGAACGAACAACTGCTTTTAATGATGCATGGCGCATGATTGCTCGTTCTTTTCCTTTTGTTGCAACACTGGATTTAACAGCGTTTGCTACTCCTCAAGATATGCCTGACGCTGCTCACTATTATGCTGGGTTTATGCAAAAAATCGCCGAACGCATAGATGCATGGTTTGAGTCAGTCGAAGATACAAAGCCGCTAGTTGAAACTTGCTAATCACATTGATTCATTTATGTTTGAGCTCGGGTCACCAGCTTCATCATTATAAATTCTCTCTTCTGTAAGACGTTGTTGAATAATTCGTCATTGCAAGTTAGCGCGTCATTGCGAAGAGTGTTTTTTGCGACGTAGCAACCCGGCTTTTTACAATAAAGTATTAAAAACTGGATTGCTACGTCGCAAAAAACACTCTTCGCTAGGAGATTAAAGTGATTAATTCATCTGACTATAGGTGTTATACCTAGATAAGTTATTGATTTTATATTAATGTTTATTTTTTTAGCTAAAAAGTACCAACAAAATTATAGGGTTAGGAGCGCTACGTTTAGATGGTTATGTCAATAGTTTGACATTATAAATGCAAAGTACCGTTTTATTTTATATAATTATCACTCTAAACATCGCTTTCAACATAAAATCTGCATATAATTATAATATGCTATATAAAATCAGTATCGAAAATTTTTTTTCTATTGCAGATTGTCAGGAGCTTACTTTCGAAGTTCCTGCTAATGCGCCCGATCTTGCGTGCTTTAAGCTCTCACGTTCCGATCAAAAAACTCGCTTGCCTGCGGTAGTGGGGTTTTTTGGCCCTAATGCTTCGGGCAAATCTACTATTTTGCGTGCCGTTGTATCTGCCGTCTTGTTCGCTCTTCGTAGCTTTGACAGAGAGGATCAGATTAATAATTTATTCCAACCCTACAGGCAAAAAAATTGGTGGGGGAGGCCGACTAAAATCACTATCGAGTTTGATAGCCAGTTAAGTGATAGTGACCCATCGGCAATATTTCGGTATGAATTGCATGTTGGCCATCAAGCTAAAGATTTTGGGAATAAGGTAGTTTTATATGAAGCCCTATCGTATGCACCTAAAGGAAAGTTTCGCCGTCTTTTTGAACGAAAAGAACAAGAGTTTGATTTTGGACGTGAATTTGATATTTCGAACGCTAAAGATCCAAGAACGCAAAGCATTCGTCCCAATGCTAGCGTGATTAGCACCCTAGCAAAATTCAACCATCCATTGTCCAGTTATCTAAATAAAGTAATCGCCGTACTACAATCGAATATTATTGGTGTTTACAAGATTCAGCAAAATGTTAATCAATCTCTCTCCATTTATTTGAATGATAAAAACTGTTTAGAGCGCTTGAATAGAGAGTTAAGACGATTAGATATTGGCCTTGAATCGATGACAATTGAAATGGGAAATCAAGGCGCATTTGCGAAGTTCAAACATGCTGGTCTTGATGAGTTTATTTTTTTTGATGAAGAATCAGCCGGTACTAAACGTTTTATCGAGATTTTTCCACGAATACATTATGCATTGGAAACTGGCGGGACTGTTTTAATTGATGAGCTAGATACTGATTTGCATCCTCTTTTGTTGCCAGAGATATTTCGATGGTTCAGTGACTCAGAACGTAATTCTCGTGGAGCACAATTGTTTTTTACTGCGCATAATCCAGGCTTATTAGATGACTTGGAAAAAGAGCAGGTATTTCTTACTGAAAAGCCTAGCGGACAGGCTACCCGCGTTTATGGCGCACGTAATATCAAAGGTTTGCGCCGTGAGCCTAGTTTAATGAGAAAATATCTTTCGGGTGAGCTAGGCGCTGTGCCGCGTATTGGGTAGACAATGACGAAAAAATTAATCATACAGCGCACGCCGCATTTTTTCTCAGTTGAAGGCGAGGGAGAACAGTCAGTCATTAAATGGATGCAAGAATTATCGGATCAAAATGGATTGCATGTACATCTGGATTGCGAAGTCTTGAAAGGCGGTGGTTATAAAACCATGCTTGAAGGTGCGATACGTTATCGCAAACGCAAAGAACGACAAAAGGCTAAAAGCTCGATTTTGTTAGTGGATGGTGACAGAGCCGAGCGTGATGATGGTTGGTCGCTTGCTAAGCTTCAGCAAGAAGCGGCTAAGCACAAGTTTACAGTGTGCGTTCAAAAGCCTAATTTAGAAGGATTGTTGTTGCGCTTGATGCCAGGAAAAGAAAGTTTGCAGCCTGATAGGTCAAATGTTCAAGCGCAGTTGCGTAGCGCATGGCCGAGTTACAAAAAGCCTGCGGATGCGCGTATGCTTTCTGAAAAATTTACCTTGGCGGATTTAATTCGTGTCGCGCGAGTAGATAACGAGTTAAAGCGTTTGTTGTCAGTAATAGGTTTATACACTTGATATGATCGTGTTATATGAAAGCTGAGCGTGATGTTGGCGTAAAACGTTAGTGATTAGTGACTTGGATTTTGCTCATATTTATCTGATATAAATTAATTGAAAAAATATCGTTCACTGGTATTCAAAGAGACTGTCAAAGTTTTTTTATTAAACATATAGATTATTTCGCAGGGAATTATGGGAAAGATCGAATTCAATGGCTATGGGTGGACTCGAACCACCGACCTCAGCATTATGAGTGCCGCGCTCTAACCAGCTGAGCTACATAGCCATCTTAAGGTCGCATATTCTTGAAGTTTTTGAGGTCGATTGTCAAGGATTCATCTTTAAATAAATCAAATTATTATTCTTTTTGATAGTCATTGAGAAGATAAGTAATATCCTCACGCTAAATAGCGAGGAATTTTTTGTGTTCAGTCGGTTAAAGACATATCAATCCGCATTCAGTAAGACGCGTTTTTTTTCTAGCGCATCATCCAAAGAGCATTTGGAGAGGCTGCAAAAACAAGGGCGATCTGAAATGCAGCGGTTATACCCGCATGTTATGGAGAGAGAGTTCAATAATACAATTGTTTATACGCTTAATTCTTGTCCGCCCAATGAAATGAAGAAAATGGGTGGCTTACAAGTCAAGGATCAACTTCTTCAACTTTCTTCTATAAAAGAAGGCCCAAATTCTGGGTCCATCTGTTTTTCTTTAATGCCTGAAATAGCGCTGATTTTTTATCGCGAAAGATTGGAAAAGAAGAAGTCATATCTCTATGCGTTTCCATTGTCGGGTAAATTTTTACTGCCTTGGAGTAGGTGGGCTGAAGTCATTTCACCTTGGGGTTTTGTTTTACCATCTATATGGGCGGGTCGTGAAATATTAGGCATGGAGAAAAATAAGGTCCTTTTGGAACCCATGATGGGCGAAAACGTAAATGAGTTGATATCACAAAAAAAGAACGATACGAGCTTTAAAGCTTTTAGCAATAGCGATGGCATATTTAGGCCCGTAGAGCTCTTCACAGCAGAGGATTACCCGGCTGAATTTGATATTAAATTTACTAAAGAAGCTAAAGCACTTGTGAATCAAGCGGACCTACACTACAAAGAAGTAAACAACAATATCTATACAAGACGAACATGCTAATTTTACTTTACGCTACCTTACTCTAAGGTTGCATAGCCTCCTTATCTTCCGTACAATGACCGCCCTTAAACATTGTTACTCCTTGCTTTCCCAATGGTGGGGCAGCTGAATAAACCGAGAGGAGCTTTTCTATGAAGCCTAGTGAAACAATGCGGCATTATGAAGTCGTATTTTTAGTCCATCCTGATCAGAGCGAGCAAGTTCCCGCTATGATTGAACGTTATAACCATTTGATTGCACAGAGAAAAGGCAAGATCCATCGTCTTGAAGATTGGGGACGTAGACCATTGGCTTATCCTATTAACAAAATCATGAAAGCACATTATGTGTTAATGAACATTGAGTGCGATCAAGCAACTGTAGATGAATTAAGTGATGGTTTCCGCTACAACGATGCTGTTATCCGTAATATGGTCCTTCGCGTTAATCGTGCAATTACCGAACCTTCTCCTATTTCTAAAGAAAAAGACGGTCGCGGTGAGATTGATATGTCAGGCTCTGAAGACAGAGAAAGACAAAGAAAATCAGTACAAGATAATGTTGAAGATTCAGCAGATAAACTTTAATTTAGCGGACAGGAGCATATAACATGGCTGCTACTTATTTTCGTCGTAAAAAAATGTGTTATTTCACGGTTAATAAGATCAAAGAAATTGATTACAAAGACGTTAACCTATTAAGAAAATTTATTATGGAAAACGGCAAGATTGTACCAAGCAGAATAACGGGTACAAAAGCTGGTTATCAGCGTAAATTGGCAAAAGCAGTTAAATTGGCACGCTACTTAGCATTATTGCCTTATTGCGATAGACATTAATCGATGTGGTTTAAGCGCTTTACAAAGTATTTATTGGATCATCCGCGGCAAGCGTTGGTGTTTACGTTTATCACAACGTTTATACCGGTGTTTGGTATCGCCGGTATCTTGATTGCATCGCTTGTCACTTTGCGTAAAGGAATTGTCGAAGGTGCATTGATGACAGTGGCGGCAACGCTGCCTTATGTCATCAGTTTTTATGTATCAGTGAACCATAGCGAAACCATACCTTTAGTTGTATGGGCGGCTGTCGGAGTCGCTGTACTAAGCAACCTACTGACGTATGTTTTTACCGTTATGTTGGTGAAACGTGCAACATGGAGTTCAATTTTACAAATAGGCGCTTTAATCGGTGTACTTGTAGTCAGTGTTATCCACCTTGCTTATCCAGATGTAACAAATTGGTGGGGACAACAATTACAATCATATTACGCCGAGGCTCAGTCGGTAATAGCAAAAAGCGCTGCTGCTGCGACATCATCAGGTGTTGTAACTGCAGCGACCAATGCAGCCACAAGTGTTGCAGATAATCAGCTTGAGACGATTAATGTAACCAAGCAATATGCAACAGGATTGATGATTGCTGGGATCTTGTTCAATGCTATTTTGCAGTTAATCGTAGCGCGTTGGTGGCAGGCTATAGTCTTTGCGCCTGGTATGTTACGCAAAGAGTTACATAAAATACGTTTGAGCCAGTTGGCTGGCGTTTTATTTGCCATCAGCTTGGTACTTTCGTATTTGGGAAATAGCGTTGTTTTGGATATAATGCCAATCCTTTATACATTATTTGGTGCAGCAGGTCTTAGTTTAGTTCATTACCTGTTTGGTTTAATGCACTCAAACACAGTATGGTTTTGGTTGTCCGTGTTTTATGTCACGCTAATTTTTGCGTTGCCTGTGAGCATGGTATTGATTGCCATTATAGCCTTGTTTGACATATGGCTAGATGTGCGGAAACGAGTTAAACGAATTTAGACATTTTTATTGAAGAGGGGTAAGACCGTGCAAGTTATCTTACTAGAAAAAATCCGTAATTTAGGTGCATTAGGCGACACAGTAAAAGTGAAGCCAGGTTATGCGCGTAATTTTTTAATTCCAAAAGGCAAGGCCGTTTATGCTAGCAAAGATAATATTGCTAAGTTTGAACAACGCCGCGCTGACCTTGAAAAAACAGCTGCTGCTAAGCATAAAACAGCAATTGAAAGACAAGAAGCAATTAATGCTTTAGGTCCTATTGTTATTACTGCAAAAGCGGGCGATGAAGGCAAATTATTCGGCTCTATTACCATACGTGATATTGTCGACGCTTTACATAAAGCAGGTGCTGACATTGAAAAGCGTGAAGTTCAAATGCCAGAAGGTTCTTTAAGAATGGCAGGCGAATATGACATTACGATTGAACTAGACAGCGATGTGGTTTCTATTGTCAAAGTTAATATCGTTGGTGAAGGCTAATTGCTTAAGGCTGTTTTTTTATCCTAAGCATCAATTTGTCATCCTGAGCAGACTGTTTTTTAATCTGTTCAGGATCTCCATGCATAAATAAATCGTGTCAGTCCTTATTAAAATGACAACTGCTGTAATTGTTATTTATCTTCAATCATTCAAATAATCACCGTCTACTTGGACAAAAAGCGTTGTTGTGAGAAAATTCGCGTACCAGGTTCTATCCCAACAATACGGCGAATGCTATGACAGATGCTCTGCTAACCAAGCGTAATACTCCCAATCGTGCACCTACGCATGCTATTAATGTAAAAATTCCACCTCATTCTATTGAGGCTGAACAGTCCGTGCTTGGTGGGTTGATGCTGGATAATCGAGCATGGGACCAAATCGTTGAGCGTTTACGGGATGAAGACTTTTATCGCAATGAGCATCGATTGATTTTTCGAGCGATGGCTCGTTTGGTACATCAAAATAAACCCATCGATGTGTTGACGGTATCAGAAGCTTTACGTGAATTACGCGAATTAGAACAGATAGGCGGTGAAGTTTATTTGTTTGAGTTAGCAAATAATACACCTAGTGCGGCCAATATTCTCGCCTATGCTGATATTGTTCGTGAACGTTCTGTTCTTAGACTTCTCATTGCTGCAGCAAATGATATTAATGACAATGCATTTAATGCCCAAGGCAGAAGTATTACTGAATTGTTGGATGCGGCTGAGCGTAAAGTGTTTGCCATTTCTGAGCAAGGTTCACGCGGTAGCGGTCCGCTAAATGTTAAAGAATACCTGGCAAAAGCAATGGACCGTATAGATACCTTATTTCATTCTAACAATCCCATTACCGGTGTATCGACCGGTTATCATGACTTTGATGAGATGACTTCTGGTTTGCAGCAATCTGATCTCATTATCATTGCGGGACGTCCTTCTATGGGCAAAACCATGTTTTCCATGAACATTGCGGAGCATGTTGTCATTAAAGGTCAGTTACCTGTTCTTGTATTTAGTATGGAAATGCCCGGTGAAGCGATTGTGATGCGTTTATTGTCATCACTTTGTCGAATTGATCAACTTCGGATTCGTACAGGAAAATTGGCTGATGAAGATTGGCCACGAATTAGTTCTACGGTCAGTATGTTGTCCGAAGCACCCCTTTTTATTGACGACACACCCGCATTGAGCCCTGCCGAAATGCGTGCGCGCGCTCGCCGTTTAGCAAAAGAACAAGGACAGCTTGGTTTAATCGTTGTGGATTATTTGCAATTGATGCAAGTGCCGGGTTATAGCGAAAATCGTACTGCTGAAATTTCTGAAATATCGCGTTCGCTAAAATCATTAGCAAAAGAATTGAAAGTCCCCGTCATTGCTTTATCACAGTTGAATCGAGGCCTTGAGCAACGAGCAGATAAACGTCCTATCATGTCTGATTTGCGTGAATCAGGCGCGATTGAACAAGATGCTGATTTGATTGTCTTCATTTATCGCGACGAAGTTTACAACGAAAATAGCCCTGATAAAGGTACGGCTGAAATCATTATAGGTAAACAGCGTAATGGCCCCTTGGGTAAAGTGCGTCTTACTTTTATGGGTCAATATACGTGTTTTGAAAATTTTGTAAGACAACCATATTAATATTAATGTCACCCTACCACGGGGACAAACGAGTAGTTAATGAGCCGTCCTACTTTCATGACCATCGATCTTGCCGCGCTTAAGAATAATCTTAATCGCGTGAAAGCTTTTGCACCGGGCTGTCGTGTCATAGCAATGGTGAAAGCAAATGGTTATGGTCATGGTATAACGCGCGTTGCGCATGGATTATCAGAAGCAGATGCATTAGGTGTTGCATCGTTAGAAGAAGGCGTGCGTTTACGAGAAGCGGGTATTACTCAACCCATCATGCTAATGGAAGGTTTGTTTTATGCGGATGAATTAGCAGAAGCCATCAAACATGACTTCACATTAGTGATTCATCATTTGCCGCATGTGGAAATGCTGGAACAAGCAGAAGTCAAAAAATCTTTATCATTGTGGTTGAAAATTAATACCGGCATGCATCGCTTAGGCATTGAGCCTGAACAAGCTGATGCAATTTATCAGCGTTTAATGAAAACGCAGATGGTAAAAACGATAGGTTTAATGACACATTTTGCTGAAGCTGATTCATTAAATAGTCCAGCGACTAAAACACAAATAGAAATTTTCCAGCAAGCAACCAAACATTTACTGGGGCCTCGTAGTCTTGCCAATTCAGCGGGAATTATTGCATGGCCTGATTCACACGGGGATTGGGTACGACCGGGTTTGATGTTGTATGGCGCATCACCTTTCGCAGATAAAATTGGTGCAGACCATGGTTTATTGCCGGTAATGACTTTATGGTCGCGCTTGATTGCGATTACGCATGTTAAAAAAGGCGGTAAGGTGGGTTATGGCGGAACATGGACGGCGCCATGTGATATGCAAGTTGGCATCGTGGGTATTGGATATGGTGATGGTTATCCGCAATATGCAAAAAACGGCACGCCTATACTTGTAAATAATACAAAGTGTGAATTAGTCGGTCGTGTTTCTATGGATATGTTAGCAGTTGATTTGCGTAATGAACCACACGCAAAAGTAGGTGATCGTGTTGTATTGTGGGGCGAAGGATTACCAGTCGAACATGTTGCAAGATTTAGCAACACCTCTGCTTATGAAATGCTGACACGCATGACACCGCGTCCAAAGATTGAGGTCGTTACTTAAATATGAACAATCAATTTGAATTAATTCTTGCGACTGACTTAGATGGTACTTTTTTAGAGGGCGATTATCAGACAAAAATTATTTCTATCATGAATTGCTGCGCCTGCAAGAAAAAATTTTATTAATTTATGTGACTGGCCGGCCTGTTGAGATTGTTCAGCAGTTTTGCAAAAGAGCTTATCTTCCTTGTCCGCATGTTGTGATGGGTGATCATGGCACACATATTGTTGATGGTAATAATTTTAATATCATTGACGATATTAAAATTGCTAGAGATAACGAAAGTATTCAGCAATGTTTATCAAAGTTCATTTGACGGTGTGTCAGGCATCATAGACGGATTATTTTTTTATAACAAAATGAACTTATTTGATTTGTCTTCTCTTAATGAGCTGCTAAAGACTGGGTAACAATCCTAATAACAAGCAACCATCAGCCTTGCTAAGCTAGCAAGGACTTTGTTAGATTGCGGACCAAACAAGGAGAAGAGAGCTATGCATCATTTGCAAAGATTTATCTTAGTTTGTCTTTTAGTCTGCCTTTTACCATTAACTAGTTATGCTTGGAATTCGTTAGGACATAAAGTGATTGCGCAAATTGCTTATGATCACTTAAATCCAGCAGCAAAATCGCAAGTTGATAGGTTGATTGCTTCTTTTCACCAAGAATATCCAAAAATTAATTCTTTGATAGATGCAGCATCTTGGCCAGATGAAATTCGCAGTCAAAAAATCGAAATGTTTACCCATTGGCATTATATTGATAATGCAATTACCACAGATCATTCTTCACTAAAAAATTTAATGGATTCAGATAATGCTGTTTGGGCTGTATCGAATATGGTTTCTGTTGTCCAAAACCAAAAAGCAAATACGTATGAACGCGCACGCTTCCTAGTTTTTTTAACACACATTACAGGTGATTTATATCAACCGTTACATACGGTATCGCTTATTACTGCCGAACACCCAAATGGTGATAAAGGAGGTAATGATTTCTATGTTAAATATCAAGGTAGCCGTACGAAGTTGCATCATGTTTGGGACGGTGGCGTTGGATTGTTTGGTAATGATGAATCAAAAGAAAATATTGCTTATCTTGCTAAAGCCATTACGACCGAATATCCAGACACATCTTTTGCAAAGATAAATGATTTAAAACCGAATGATTGGGCAGATGAAGGTGTCATCATTGCAAAAGAACATGTATATAACATAACTGAAAATACTAATGTCAGTAACGCATACATTGTCGATGGCCGTAAAACAACAACCAAACAAACTGCGCTTGCAGGTTATCGTTTAGCAGCGTTATTAAATAATTTGTTGACATAGTCAGCTTATGGCGTGCTCTTTAACCCAATAAATTTAATACTATTATTTAAGTAAATCCTCATTTTTTGTAGTAGGTACTATAATTAACAATATTGGTTATAAAGAGTATTTTAATATGAAACATACTAATTCGGATCAAAATAAAAAGACTGAATTTGATATTTCAAAGTTTAAGTTAATTGTATTTCAGCCAGACAAAGAGTTTTATGAGAAAACATTTGCTGAAAAATTAGTTATTTTAAGCGAAAAAATTAAGCAAGCTAAGCAATTTATGGAAGCCAATTTTCCTGGAAATAAATCCTTATTTGTTGCACCTGAATATTTATTTAAAAATATGAGTGCCAAGGAAGATGATAGTGGTCGTTATTATATTGAGGACCGTTATTATTCTCATGAGCAGAAGAAACAGTATCAAGAAATTCTTAAAGATTTATCTAAAGATACAGATATGATTCTTGCTCCAGGGACGATCTGCTGGGGAAAATCGAAACAATACCGTAATATGATTTATTTCTTCCACCAAGGTGAAATTATTCATAAATATAAAAAAATGAATCCACATGCTCTAGATTATGATTATCCAAGCGAAAGTCCAGATAACGTTGATAAGTCTTTATTTAAAAAAGGTGAAAGTAATACAAATACGTTTAATGTTAATAACATGGATATCGGAGTAGAGGTTTGTTTAGATACGGTAATGGATCAATTAGCTTCTGATTTAGGAGGTAATCCAAATAAAAAATTAAATATTCATTTGGTTGTTGCAGATGGCGTAGATTATATAAATCCTATTCAACAAGAAAATTTATTATTTATAAAAATTGAGCGCGAAAAAACTAAAGGACAGATAGTTGCAATTTTGAGTGATAGAAGCATGTCCCAACAACAATCAGATACATTGCCAAATAATGATGGAGATGATGATTTGGTCGTTTATCATTTTAAAAAATAAATGACTATTGAGTTAAAAATAGATTTGTTTTCAGAGAAAGATTTGATATCAGCATTCATGCCCAAGATAGCAATCGAAATAATGATAGAAAAGCTGCGATACATCTAGACGCGCCTCAAAAACAGCAATGACCCACAAATATATTTATTCAACAACGCGCTACACGGGAGAAAGACCCCTACCTCTTCAAGGTTTTAGAATTAGTCGGCACAGTTGCTAAAGTTGCTCAATTAAGTATAGTTTGGGGCTTTTGAAAATAACGTGAATGAGGAAGTAAAAAATGAAAGCAAAGTTTATGGCTCTACCTTTAGCGTTGCTCTGCACCGCATCTATAGCGATGTCTCAATCTAGCAATGGTTTCAATGGCGCAGCTATTTTGGTAAAAGAAGCGCCTGGAATAAACACAATGGTTAGCAGTGAACCTTTTCCTTTTGCTGGATCACACAATATTTTAGTATTTCCCTTCCCTCAGCTATCCGAAGGAACACTAAACGTTGGTGTGCTTTTTACACCTGAAAATGTCCCTATGCCGTGTGCAGCGAATATTCCCGGCATTAAATTAACTCAAACCGAGCAAGGGATACAAGTTTCTACTGGTACATTTAAAGCTGATTTTAATAAAGAATGTAAAGCAACCGCTACGGCAACGGTAAGCTTCTCTGATGGTGTCTATACGATTGATGTAAAAAAATATTGATAGAAACAATGCGACCCGGATGGAAATCATCCGGGAGCATTTTCATCTGAGATCATTCTTACCGACGTTGCATTCCCGGGGTGGTTTCTGTTTTTGGTGAATCGACGGCAGTTTGGTCTTTCTTAGTATCTGCGGGTTTATGTAAAGCAAAATTGATTCTATTTTTATCTTTAGGCATTTTACTGGTCTGTTCAGTATTATTTAAAGGTGTCTTGCCACGATGAGCAAAAAGTCCAGGTGATGAACTTTTTGTAAATTCTCGACGCAATATATTCGGATCAATCTCATTTGCTTGCGTACTTAAATATTCGCTGACTTCATTGTGCTGGAATTTTTTTGCGAGATCTAAAGCAAATCCTCTGGGCTGATTATTGAGTTCTGTATTTTCAATGACGTTATAATCAATGTAAAGTCGCAATAAACCTGATTTTTGCTGTTTTGATAAATCACCAAATAAT
Source organism: Gammaproteobacteria bacterium (assembly GCA_027356065.1). Classification (GTDB taxonomy): domain Bacteria; phylum Pseudomonadota; class Gammaproteobacteria; order DSM-16500; family DSM-16500; genus Aquicella. The sequence continues at coordinate 14,802 of DAIEGU010000080.1, read as the reverse complement.
TTTTTGATGCTATTTAAGTCACCTTGTTTCAAAGCTTTAGCGAATTCTTTGATTGCTTCATCAGATAAGTCAAATTGTTCCATGACTTTGGCATAAGCAGCCATATGTTTTTTGCCATGCAATTGTTTATAAAAACCAAAACTCGACATTTTCACTCACCTCTTTTTGTGTATTAATTATTTTATAAGTTTTATTGTTGTTATAATTCGTCCATATATTCTATGGCTTCTTTCAATGTTTGAACAGCCAATACTTTTAATCCATCAACATTTTTTTTGGAAGCATTTGCATGAGGAACAATCGCGGTTTTAAACCCATGTTTTGCGGCTTCCTTTAAACGTTCCTGACCGCCAGGAACAGGGCGAATTTCACCCGATAAACCTAATTCACCAAAAACAATTAACTCAGGCGGCAACGGCCGATTATGCAGGCTAGATAATATCGCAAATAAAATGGGCAAATCAGCGGCGGGTTCGAAAATCTGCAAACCACCTACCACATTTAAAAAGACGTCCATACTATGCGTAGAGATACCGCTATGTTTATTTAAAATAGCGAGCAGCATGGATAACCGCTGTGTTTCAAGACCGACTGATAACCTGCGAGGATTTGCCATATGGGTTTGATCAACCAGTGCTTGCACTTCAACCAATAAAGGCCGTGAACCTTCTTTTGTCGCGGTGATAATACTGCCAGAAACAGGTTTTTCATAACGTGATAGAAAGATAGCAGAAGGATGATTCACTTCTCGTAAACCTTTTTCAGTCATCGCAAAAATTCCAATTTCATTGACTGCACCAAAACGATTTTTTACTGCACGTATCATGCGATAACGATTATCTTGTTCACCCTCAAAATAAAGTACGGTATCAACCATATGTTCGAGTACTCGAGGGCCTGCAAGATTACCTTCTTTGGTGACATGGCCAACAAGAAATAGTGCGGTTTCAGTTTGCTTTGCATAAGTGACCAGTTGCATGGCACTTTCTCGTACTTGCCCAACAGAGCCAGGCGCCGATGAAAGCAAAGACGTATGCATAGTTTGAATCGAATCGATAACGAGGACGCGTGGTTTTTCTTTTTGGACATGAGCAAGAATGGATTCAACGTTAGTATCAGCAAGTAACCATAAATCTGTTTCGGGTAAACCTAAGCGTCGCGCGCGCAGGGTGACTTGTTGTGGTGATTCTTCGCCTGTCACATATAAAATTTTGCATGTCTTGCTAAGGTGCGCAATGGCTTGTAGCAGAATGGTCGATTTACCAATGCCGGGATCACCGCCAATTAAAATCGCAGAACCCATAATAATTCCGCCACCTAATACTCTATCTAATTCTTGCGACCCGGATGATAGACGTATTTCGTCATGCAATTTCACATCTGCCATTCTGGTAATAGCCGCTTCACGTCCCGCATAACCTTGGAAGCGTGAATTTGTGACTGGCTGTGCGATTTCTTCTACAATGGTGTTCCATTCATTGCAGCCGCTGCATTGACCAGTCCATTTTGGATAGAGCGTACCGCATGTTTGACAGCAAAAAGTAAGTTTGGATTTTGACATGACTGTCCTTAAAGTTGTTATACAGATATTAATCTGATACCGAATGGTCCTTATTTATCACAAAAAAAAGCCCTCATTCGAGGGCTTTTTATAAGTTAACACCAAATTACTTCACAATCTTCCAACTACCATCTGGTTGACGACAAGCAGTGCCATATACTTGTTGCTGTTTGCCTCCAATATCAGCGGTGCTGCGATATTCGCGGCAGTATTTATTGCCATTTACTGATACGTTTTTAACTGGGGTTACCCTGTAGCTCGCACCAGTGTTGGCATTACGCCAGTAAGCGGGTTGACCTGGATTATTATTTTCTAATGCTTGGTTCATTTTTAATCTATCAGTATCGTCCATACTTTTACCGACTTTATTACCAATAAATGCACCAGCAAGTGTACCTGCAGCAATGGCAAGAACACGTCCTTGACCTTGTCCGACTGTGCTTCCTAATAAGCCACCAGCGACGCCACCTGTGACGGTGCCGATATCTTGATCGCTAACATTTTGACAGCCAACCAAGCCTGCACCGAAGAATAATACGATTAATATTGTTACTAGTCTTTTCATTTATGACTCCTCAAATATAGTGATTCTTTAGAATCGCTGGGATATTCTATACACACAACAATAAGATGCAACCTTCTTTGGAATTTCATTGAAAGAGCTAAAAAATGACTTATAGACCCTCGTATCCTGACGGTTCATTTGGTGAATATGTTTTTACAGCAGACAAGAAAAAAGTCGATTTAAACTATTTATTTAATCTTCTGTGTGTTCCATCTCGCTACTCTACAGGATTACCTACCGAACGTTTTGCACCCGTTATTGAACATTCCCTATGTTTCAGTGTTTATTATCAAGGCAAGCAAGTTGGTTTTTCTCGCGTGATTAGTGACAGTTCTGAATTTGCATCAATATGGGACGTTTTTATTGATGAAGAACATCGCAGCAAAGGAGTAGGGCAAGCTTTACTCAAATATATTTTCGACCATTATGAATTGCGCGGTATTTTTCGCTGGTTCCTGATGACAGAAGACGCGCATGGTTTATATCAGAAATTCGATTTTAAAACGGAAATATACAATCCGTACATTATGATGAAGGTGAATGTGATTTAGTATTGTCCTTCCCCGGCTCCCCGCCCTTGCGGGAGAGACCAGGGTGGGGCTACACGCTATATGCTCTAACCACTCATCTTCAACTGTTCCCAATAAGACTCAAACAACGCTAACGTTTCATCACCCACATCAACTTGAAATTGACCACGCTTCAACACTTCTTTTGAAGGATAAACAGTTGGATTGTTGCGAATAGCGGTGGGAAGTAATTTTTGTCCTTCAAGATTTGCTATTGGAAAATTGGTTGTTAGGGCAACAGTTTTTGCCACTTGCGGCCGTAATAGATAATTGATGAATTCATAAGCTTCATCTTTATGAGCAGCATTTTTTGGAATAGAAAGATTATCAACCCAAATAACAAATCCATCTTCAGGGAAAATAAACTGTACATTCGGATTATCTTGAGCAGCTTTAAACGTATCACCATTCCATGCCATACCTAATGTTGCATCTTCATCAATGATGATGGATACCACCGTTTCAGTTGAAAAAACTTTGACGTTTTGCATCAACCCTTTCAGTTTTAAATAAGCTTGTTTGATGTGTTCTGGGTTTTTGTCGTTTGCAGAATAACCGAGTGAAATAAGCGCCATAGAAAATACTTCACGGGTGTCATCTAATAACATTAACTTGTCACGAAAATCAGGACGCCAGAGATCCGTCCACTTTCTAATGCTATTTGGAGGAAAATAATTGCTATTAACAAACATGCCAGTCACACCCCAAATGTAGGGGGTGCTGTATTCTGTTTGTGGATCATAAGCGGGATGTAAAAATTCCGGATTTAAATTTTTCCAATTCGGTAATTTAGATTTATCCAGTTTTTCTAACATGTTTTGTCTTCGCATACGATCAACAAAATAACTGGATGGCATGACGATATCATAGCCAGTATTTTTTGATGCACGCATTTTAGCGTACATAATTTCGTTATTTTCATAGGTGGCAAAATTGACTTTAATGCCTGTTTCATCTTCAAAATTACGTACAAGGAAATCAGGGATTTCACCTGTCCACGCGTATACATTTAGTATTCGCTCTTTTGCGATAGCTGAAAGTGGAAATAGAAAAATAAATAAATATAGAAATAGTTTTTTCATGACTTCCCTTAATTCTTTTTCTTTAAAGCTAATTGAGAAAGAACAATGAGCAAGAGAGTAACAGCAAATAATACGCTGCAAAGCGCATTGATTTCAGGCTTGACCCCTGAGCGGACCATGGAATAAATTCGCAATGGCAAGATTTCAAATTCAGGGCCTGAAACAAAGTAACTAATAATTACATCATCCAGTGATAATGTGAAACTTAGCAACCAACCTGAAAACAAAGCCGGCCAAAGCAATGGCAGAATAATGCGTCTGAATATCAGCCAATCATTTGCGCCCAAGTCTTTTGCCGCTTCAAAAATATTTTTATCAAAGCTGACGAGTCGGCTATACGTGGTGACAATAACAAACGGAATACAAAAACTGATATGCGATAACAATAAAGTAATAAAACCCAATCGTATTTGTAATAAGGTATATAAAATTAAAAGTGCAGCACCGGTTACAATTTCAGGTGACAGTATCAAAATGAATACGAGTCCATTTAAAAAATTGCGACCTCGGAAACGATATCGATATAAGCTGACAGCAGCTAACATACCAATAAACGTAGCCATGGTTGCGGCAGCGATACCCAAGAAAAATGAATGCCAAGTTGCAGCCCATAAATCACTGTCTGCAAATAACTCCATATACCAACTTAACGTGAAGCCATGCCACAATAATGAATATTGAGTGTTATTAAAGGAATAAACGATCAATAAAATAATAGGTAAATAAAAAAATAAATAAATAAGAAATAGATAAGAAGATGATATGAATGATTTGGTTTTCATAACAACTCCTCGCTTTTATTACCACGCGTTGTACGAACATAAATAAGAATAAAAATAGCGAGCACAAGCGTGAGCACAGCGCTAACAGCAGAACCTCGAGGCCAGTTCTGCGCAATTAAGAATTGATTCTGAATTAAATTACCCAGCAAAACAGATTTCGCACCGCCTAAAATATCGGGGATATAGAAAATGGTCATTGCAGGCAAGAACACGAGAATAGAGCCAGCGATAATGCCAGGCATAGTCAGTGGAATAATGACTTTTCTAAAAGTGGTAATTTGGTTCGCGCCTAAATCCCGTGCCGCATCGACTAAACGATTATCCAATCGTTCTACGTTGGTCATGATAGGTAAAATCATAAATGGCAACAAATTATAAACGAGACCAATGATCACAGCCGAGTTCGTAAATAAAATAGAAAGCGGTTGATGAATAATACCTAGCGCTATCAATAAAGAATTCAACACACCTTTTGCTTTAATCAAGGCAATAAGTGCATAGCTTCTTATTAATGAACTAGTCCAGAAAGGAATAATGACCAGCAACATGAGAAGGTTTTTCCAGCTACTTTGCATTCGAGCAATGAGATAAGCAAAAGGATAACCAAGCAGTAAACAAAAAAAGGTAGTTATACCTGCCATTAAAAATGACTTTTCAAAAATGCGAACGTAGATAGCATTATTTAGATCTTGGTAGTTTTGCAATGTGGGCTGCAAAGCAATAAGCTGACTTTCGTTATGGCTCATAAAGCTCGCAGCAATCACCAAGCAGAAAGGCAGCATGGCAAACAAAAACAGCCAAAACCAAACGATGCTAAGCGAAAAATGTTTAAAGCCGTTATCAGGTTTCATAAGGCAAGAGTACCTCCCACCCCGGTGTCCAATTTACCCAAATGGGCTCGCCCATTTTGTACTCCAGACGGTCATCGTCTTCATCAAAAAATTCAGTAGCAGCAACAACCATATTATTGTGAAGTCTTACCATCACATCGACTGTCGTACCTTTATAAATGGCTTCTTCTACCACGCCGGCAAACATATCGCTTGCATCTTGAACTTCAGATTGTCCCCAAACGCGAACATCTTCTGGGCGTATCAATACATGCACTCTTTCACCTGCTCTAAATGCTCTGGATGTTTTTGCAACACGCTGTTTATTCATGACATTGAGAGAGACTTGATTATTATCAAGAACACTAATGATTTCGCCTTCAAGAATATTTGCTTCACCAATAAATTGAGCAACGTTTAAGTTTTGTGGTTCTTCATAAACTTGACGCGGTGTGCCGATTTGTTCAACAACACCTTCATGCATCACGACAACACGGTCAGACATGGACAAGGCTTCTTCTTGATCGTGCGTTACAAAGATAAAAGTAATGCCTAATGTACGTTGCAATTGCTTGAGTTCAATTTGCATGGTTTTACGCAAACGATAATCAAGAGCAGCAAGAGGTTCATCAAGTAATAACACACGTGGACGATTAACTGCTGCACGTGCAATAGCCACGCGTTGCTGTTGGCCACCACTTAATTGTGAAGGTTTACGTTGGGCAAACTTTTCTAGTTTCACCATTTTTAAAACATCAATCACTCGACTATTGATTTCATTTGCTGATACTTTCTGGCAACGAAGTCCAAATGCAATGTTTTCAAACACAGACATGTGTGGAAAAAGCGCATAGCTTTGGAAGACGGTGTGCACGTGACGTTGATGAGGCGGCAATCCAACTACATCTTTACGATCAATAAAGATTTGGCCAGCCGTAGGCTCTTCAAAACCTGAGATAAGACGGAGAAGTGTCGTTTTACCGCAACCGGAAGGCCCTAATAATGTTAGGAATTCACCTTCACGCACATAGAGATTGATATCATGCAAGATCTCATGATCATTGATTGACTTGAAAACGCCGCGTAGCTCAACAACGTTGTTGTCCAATTCATAATCCCCCACATAAACGTTTATAAAGAAGGGTGCAAATTATGAGACTTACTAATCAGATTGTCTATCAAATTTTTTAGTAATTTTACGAAACTAAGTTTATGAAATTCCGAGCGAAAACGCTATGGAACAGTAAGAATTCTCTTTGTATACTCAATCCAAGCTTTCTGTGGATATTTAAGAATTACTTAATTAATTGCTTATAAACTTACGCAATTACAAAAGAATGTATTAAATAAATAAAATATAAAGCGAGGATTGTTGTAATGCATAGTTTTTTCCAGCCAAATTCGGTGACTGTCACAACTTCATCCATGCCTACAAAAGTGACTGTTGTCACGATTCCATCTATGCCTACAGAAGTTAATTTTGCACATTTATCTGATGATCTTAAATTGTTGAATAAAGAACAGCGCGCTCATGCAAAGCAGCTGATTTCAGCTGAATTGAATAAAGCAAAATTAGCAAAGTTAAAAGGCCGTACTTATTATCCTAAAACTTATTATCCTAAAACAGAGACTGTGCCTTACGATGTGATTTATAAAAATAACCAAATGTGGGTGGTTAGCGAAGTAGTAGCAAGTGGCGCACATGGCGAGGTCAAAAATATTCAAAATGATAAAACCGGCGTATTTTGCATATATAAAGATACTGATGAATCAATGGACCGGGAGCATCACATTTTAAATCAGCTTGGTTTATCTCATAGCCCACTGATGCGGCGGTCTCTTGTACTAGATTCACCTACTATTACACCCACAGCTACACCACCGGATTCACCAAAAAGTCGAAGACAAGCAAGCCCAGTAGACAGTCCAACAAGTAGTCCTTTGCAAAAGGTGCGGCATGGCGTACAAGTTTTATTTCCTTCCAAGTTTCGTAAAAAAAGCAACTCACGGTCACCTAAAAAAAGCAACTCATGGTCACCTATTGATGAGAAGCAACGGGAAGTTCGCCAACTATTTGGTGACGAGTCGTTAGATCATGAGGATAGTGATCAAGGCATAGAGTTGGAAGAGACAAAAATAAAATCAGGTTTGATTATGGAGTTTGCGCCGGGCGTTTCAGCACAAGCTATTTTTGGGGCGGAGTTCGGCGACAATAATCAGTTTGAGATGTCGTTTTATCCACCAGCTTTGCGTATGCAGTTTTTAATTTCCATTGTTGAGGAATTATCAAAGTTGCATCAAAAAAACATTATTCATCGTGATCTCGCGTTGGGAAATGTGATATTAGACTGGGTCGGACAAAGAGTTCGTTTGGTTGATTATGGTTTATCTGTAAAATTAGAAAACGGCGTATTTAGAGGTGCGCTTAAAGGTTCGAGTATTACCTATCCGTCAGAATTTCGAGATGAATTTGCTCGAATTCTTACTGAACGGCAAAAAGGTAATTCGGGTGCACCTTTTACACAGTTAGAATATTCTAAATTGACTGATGTAGCTGAAGTAAGCGTTTTGCTCTCAGTCATTGCGCAATTAATTGAATTTCCCGATATGGATAATCAGCTGAGTTGGGGCGATAAAAATTTTATAGTTGATAAAAATCATAAATATTGCCAAAACAGTCTTTGCTTTCCAAGAGAGGTTACTGAAGTGTTAGTTGATCTTCTTCATGCTCTTTTTGACAAAGATTTATCTAAAAGAGCGCAAGCGTGGGGAGTAGCGAAGTCACAATTAGAAAATATTAGAGATACTTGTTTAGCGAATGAAAAGCTTCCAGTAGTAGCGATCATTGATTTTAGTGAATTTCAACAAGCTGATGGCAGCGCGAAGGGTAAGCTGATAGGTCAGTTGGAGGATGATGGAATAAGAGAGGTGTGGTTAATCGACTCTGATCCTAAATCTCATACTTTAAAACAATATGCAGAAATGCAAAAAGATCTTGAGAATGATTTTACTATTTATGTGAACAGCAATGTTTATACAGGCCCTTGCGACATAGCAAAAGCAGCATTAGAGGCAGATTTAGCTAAGCGGCCTGTTAAATCTGAAATTCGAGAGTTCTCACCTCATATGGCGCCAAAAATCAGATAGAGGTACGGCATAAATCTTTTGTGGACAACAATGCTGTCGCGAAATTCAAATGTATCATCCAAACGCCTGTTCAGGATGATACATTTGAATTTCGCGATACTGACTAAAAACCGTCATTGTGTAGTACGTCATTGCGAGCTTTAGATTGACGCACGAACAAAGCCTGTTATTCTATGCCTCAGTTTTTAAAACTGAGGCTGACTGGATATGCAGAAAACACCTGATATTTTTGATTTCTCTCAGTTGTCCCGCGACGCCGTTGCTAATCTATTACAAACGTATCACCTCAGTCTTACCGTTGATGAAGCGCTCACCATTCAAAATACGTTACTTAAACGCCCTCCTACGTTTGCAGAATGCGTTTTGTGGTCAATACAAGGTTCAGAACATTGCTCATATAAAAGTACGCGTAAACATTTAAAACAATTTATGACTGAAGGCCCGCACGTCATTCTCGGTGCTAAAGAAGATGCGGGTGTTGTCACTATCGCAACCGATTATAATGGTAAACGCTATGGACTTGTCGTCAGTCACGAATCGCATAATCATCCCTCGCAAATTGTGCCCTATGAAGGTGCTGCAACTGGTGTAGGTGGCAATGTACGCGATGTTTGCTGCATGGGCGCTGAAGTTATTGCGGTGGCTGATAGTTTACGTTTTGGTGATATCAACCGACCAAAAACGCACTGGATACATGAAGGTGTTGTTGGTGGGATTGCAGGTTATAGCAATCCAATCGGCGTACCTAATCTCGCTGGCGATGTTTATTATGATGATGCTTATAACGAAAATTGTTTAGTGACCGTTGTTACACTGGGTATTGTTCGTGAAGATCATCTGATTCACTCTTACGCACCTAAAAATGCAGATGATTATGTTTTTATATTAGTCGGTAAACCAACTGATAACAGCGGATTTGGTGGGGCTAGCTTTGCTTCATCTACGTTGCAAGAAGAACAAAAAGAAAAAAATAAAGGCGCAGTGCAAGAACCCAATGCATTTTTACAACGTCATTTGTTAAAAGCGAATTACGCACTATTTAAATTGCTGCGTGAAAAAAACTTGATTGATAAAGTTGGTTTTAAAGATTTAGGTGCAGGCGGTATTGCTTGCGCTAGCGTCGAACTTGCTGAAACAAGTGGATACGGCGCAGAAATTTATGTTGAGCAAATACCAACAAGTATGACGGATTTATTACCCGCCGTTATCTTATGTTCAGAAACACAAGAGCGTTTCATGTGGGTAGTGCCGCCTGACTTAGTTGATATGATGCTCGCACACTACAATGAAACATTTGCATTGCCGCAAGTATCAAATGGCGCTCGCGCTGCAGTCGTTGGAAAAATTCGTACTGATGGCAAATATGTTGTCAAACACAACGCCAACACATTAGTTGATGCGAAAGCAGAAGATGTCACCAAAGGTATTTTATACGATAGACCTTATCAGGCAGCGAAAAAATCGTTTACTGAACCTGATCTTATTACACCAATTAATTTAAATGACACGTTGATTGCATTGCTTTCACATCACAACATTGCATCACGTGCGCCTATCTTTGAAACGTATGATAAACAAGTGCAAGGCCGCACTGTTATCGAAGCCGGTTTTGCTGATGCTGGCGTGATGCAACCATTCAACGATGATCATTATCCCGAAGAGATTCGTAACACTGGCATTGCATTGTCACTCGATCAAAATCCACGTTATAACAAGATTGATGCATATTGGGGTGCAGTGAATGCCGTCATTGAATCGGTACGTAATGTTGTTGCAGTTGGTGCAACGCCCATCGCATTGACTGATTGTTTATGTTTCGGAAATCCAGAAAAACCTGAACACATGGCAGAGTTTGTTGATGCTGTGCGCGGGATTATCGATGCTTGTCGCGCGGTGCCATTAAAAGACCATCCAGGATCAACACTGCCAGTTATCGCAGGCAATGTTTCTTTATACAATGAATCGGCTAATGGCGCGATTCCACCCAGCCCCATGATTAGCTGCATTGGCGTGTTGCCGCACATAGCACGCGTGGTGACTTATGATATCAAACGACCTGATACGATGTTGTTACTGGTTGGTGAGCGTAAAGATGAATGCGGTGGCAGTGTATATTATGAATTGAATAATGTATTGGGCAGTCAAGTGCCACGGCCCAATCTCGCAGAATTTTCGCGTGAAATTGCTGCAGTCCATACTGCAATGCAATTTTCATTGCTACTTTCTGCACATGATATTTCAGAAGGTGGAATTGCTGTTGCATTGGCTGAAATGAGTTTCAAAAATGACATTGGTATTCAAGTAACCATTCCAGGTGATTTACCACTAGAGAAAAAATTATTCAGCGAATCAGGCGGATTCGTGCTGGAAGTGTTGCGTGACAAAGTCAAAGAAGTGAGGAATATATTCACCGAATACAATGTTCCGCTTTTTGTGTTAGGTGAAACCATGAAAGCACCGCGTTTACGTATGAATGAGGCTATTGATGTTTCAATCCAAGAAGCAAAAGAAGCTTGGGAAAACGGTTTACGCAAGAGGTTACTCTAATGACAGTCGTTAATTACAAATCAGCAGGCGTTGATATCGATGCAGGAAATGAAACAGTACGCCGTATCAAACAATCTGTTGAAAGCACATTTTCCTCTCAAGTATTAACCAGTCTTGGTTCATTTGGTGCGATGTATGATTTGAAAGAAATTGCAGCGAATTATAATCATCCGGTTTTGGTGCAAAGTATTGATGGTGTGGGTACCAAAATGATGGTTGCTAAAATGATGCAAAAATACGACACCATAGGTATAGATTTAGTTAGTGCCACAACGAATGACATTATTGTATTAGGCGCAACACCGCTTACATTGTTAGATTACATTGCGAATGATAAGTTAAAACCCGAAGTCGTAGAGCAAATTATACGTGGCATGGCAAAAGCATGTCGTGAAAATGGTATCTCACTCGTCGGGGGTGAAACGGCTGAAATGCCAGGTACGTATTTACCAGGTGAGCATGATCTCGTTGGTGTTATTACCGGTGTTCTTGAAAAAGATAAAGCTATTTTAGGTAAAACGATTACACCTGGTGATGTGGTGCTGGCTTTTGCTTCTAGCGGTTTGCATACGAATGGCTATTCTCTTGCACGAAAATTATTATTTGGTGCAGGCGGCTATAATGTGCATTCGCATGTTGCCGAGTTAACACATTCGATTGGCGAAGAATTATTAATACCGCATATTAATTACACGCGTCCTATCTTGCATTTGTTAAAACAGAAAATTGATATCAAAGGTATGGCACATATTACCGGCGGTGGTTTATTAGAAAATATTCCGCGCATTCTTCCTGCGCATTGTACAGTCGAAATTGAGAAAAATACGTGGCCGCAATTACCACTATTTAATTTACTACGTACATTAGGCCATTTAGATGATAACGAAATGTATCGCACATTTAATATGGGTGTGGGGCTCATCATGATTGTGGCAGAAGAGGATGTTGCCAAAATACAAAATGAATTAGTGCAGTTTAAGGCATTTCCCGTGTATGAAATTGGTCGTGTACGAGCAGGAAAATCTATGGTGAGGTTAGTGTAATGCGTATAGGTATAGTGCAATTTCCAGGTTCAAATTGCGAACGTGAAACGGTATTAGCAGTTAAACGTGCCGGTATGGAAGCAGTTGAATTTTTATGGAATGAGCCACGTGAAAAATTACAAAGCCTCGATGGTTACATTATTGTTGGCGGATTTTCTTATGAAGATCGTTCACGTGCCGGCATTATTGCAGCACTTGATCCGGTGATGCAGGAAATTAAATTACAAAGTGAAAAAGGTAAACCTGTGCTCGGTATTTGCAATGGAGCGCAAGTGTTAGTTGAAACGGGTTTAGTGCCAGGACTTGAAAATAATAAGCTAGGCATGGCGTTAACAGAAAATAAACGCATGGCAGGTGATAAAATTTTAGGAACAGGTTATTACAATAGTTGGGTCAATATACGTTTAACAAATGAATATCAGCGTAATGCGTTTACACGTCATTTAAAACCCAATGATATTTTGCACGTTCCCGTCGCGCATGCTGAAGGCCGATTTGTGATGACAGAAGCATTGCTGCAAGAAATTAAAGTACAAGGTTTAAATGTATTTCAATATTGCGATAAAGAGGGTGTTATCGCTGAACACTTTCCAATAAATCCTAATGGTTCAATTAATAATATTGCAGCTGTTTCAAATAAAGCAGGAAACGTGATGGCAATGATGCCGCATCCTGAGCGTACACCCAATGGCGATGCAATTTTTGCATCCATGCGTGATTATATTAAAGAAGGCCGTGCTGAAACCGTTCCGCCACTTTATTATTATCCTCGTCGCCAAAAGATGCCGATGTATACCAAGCTTCCGCACCATCATGAATGGTTAATTGAGTTGATGATTACGGATAATCAAGCATTAACAGTGCAGAATACATTACGGCAACTTGGTTTGAATATCACAGTAAAACGTCAAATCCATTGGGAAATTAGCTGTGATACAAACGATATTTTGCAACAAATTAAAAATTCTGGTGTGTTGTTTAATGCACGGAAAGAATGTGAAGTTAATCCTCTGCAAGCAGTACAAACAACCGCAGCCGCTTTTTTAATACGAGCAAAAGATGATTTACTTGGTCAACAAAAACGGCAAACACTCATTGATCATTTTGCGATTAATGATGTGCATGCTATAAAACATGGTGTTCTTTGGCAATTTAGCGCTGAAAATATGTTATCGACTGAGTTAATCGACAAAGTTCTTTCCACTAACATTATTTATAATCCATACGCCCATGACTGCTACCAATATCAACAATCATTATCTTGAAGAAATTGCGAAAGCAATTCCATCTTGTTTACAAGAAACATCTTTTTCATTCGGAAAAAAATACACGGGTAAAGTACGCGACACTTATGATTTAGGTGACAGAGTGCTTTTAATCACTACCGATAGATTAAGTGCATTTGATCGTCACCTTGCATCCATTCCTTATAAAGGCCAAGTGTTGAATTTGATTAGTGCATGGTGGTTTGAGCAATCGCAAGATATCGTGCCTAATCATTTAATTGCCATTCCTGATCCGAATGTGGTGATAGCAAAAAAATGTAACGTATTTCCGATTGAGTTTGTCGTGCGTGCATACATCACGGGTACTACAAGCACATCACTGTGGACGCAATATCAAAAAGGTGTTCGCAATTATTGCGGCATTCAATTTGAAGAAGGATTAAAGAAAAACCAATGTTTAGATGTACCCATTCTAACGCCAACAACAAAAGATAAAGAGCATGATAAGCCAATTAGTCCAAAAGAAATTGTTGCTGAAGGTTGGATGACACAAGATGAATGGGATGAAGCAAGTGCTTATGCACTTAAACTATTTAATTTTGGCGCGGCTACTGCTGCAAAACATGGACTTGTTTTGGTTGATACGAAATATGAGTTTGGCCGTGATATGAATGGCAATATTGTTGTTGTCGATGAAATTCATACGCCGGATTCTAGTCGTTATTGGCTACAGCATTCTTATCAAGAACGTTTTGCGCAAGGTTTAGAGCCAGAAAATATCGATAAAGAATTTTTACGCTTATGGTTTGCAAAACAATGTGATCCTTACAAAGATGACGTGTTGCCACAAGCACCTGAAGAGCTCATCGTGACATTAGCATCACGTTATATACAGTTGTATGAAATGATTACCGGTAAGCTTTTTTCTTTTGCTGGCAACAATACACCGATTCATCAACGGATTATGCGAAATGTTGCGGGGTGGATTGGGTAACTCCCCCCTTGTGGGGGAAGGTGGGGGTATGACAATAAAAGGAAAAACCACATGTGCGGCATTGTAGGAATATACAGTCGAGAACCCGTTGCAGCGGAGCTACATGACAGCCTGATACATTTGCAACATCGTGGCCAAGATGCTGCAGGTATTTTAACGTGTGATGAACGTTTCTATCCCAAACACGGATTAGGATTGGTACGCGAAATATTTTCAGCGGACGATATTGCGCTGTTAAAAGGCAATATAGGTATTGCACATACACGCTATCCAACAGCAGGTGGTTATAGTGAATCTGATATACAACCCTTATGGATTGGTAGTCCACGCGGAATTGCACTCGCACATAACGGTAACTTAGTTAATTACCAATCTCTTGCGCATAATATTCGACATCTTCAACATAGACATTTGAATTCATCGTTAGATTCAGAAGCATTGTTATTAATGCTCGCA
>DAIEGU010000074.1 GCA_027356065.1 Gammaproteobacteria bacterium | reverse complement strand
TATGGTGGATACCATACATTTTCGGTAGTTCACCTGAACATAAACAAGGATTCATTGAATATAACCCACATTGATCAACCCCCAGGGCTATAATTTTGATATATCATTTGAACATTTGGGCTCAAAAATTCAATGACACGTATACGCAGTGCATTCATCCCTTCAACTATCTTGGTCGTGACGCCATCGATAACCAGGGTTACATAATTTATACCTTCAAAAAGTTGAAAAATCCAGCGCAATGTTGGATTTTGTACTGGTTTATTAATTTGGTTGGGTAACGTTGTTTTTAGTAAAATGAGCTGCGCACGTAATCTACGCTGTGCAATAGTGTACACCAACAATGAAAGCACCATAATCATAAGCAATCCATCAATGCGAGATGGTTTCTTTAAAAAAAGAGAGGAAGCAAAGAAATCAGGACTTTTAAGAAATGCGAAACCTTTTTCTGTCTTATCTTGACCTTTGTAACCGATCAGAACATTATTCATTGGCAATTCATCTGCTGATACATTCGTTGATAAAACAAAGCATGAACGTTGATCCAAAATTGTATCAAACAAAGATTGATTGACAATAAATTGTGCACTAATTTTCCATTTCTGTGTTTGTGGAGCATCGGCTGTTGGGCGGCCACGCTTTGTATAGCAAGCTTCTGAGGTGATTTGTTCATCACAAATCTGATGATATTTCCATTTTTTTACTAACGCATTAAGTTTTTTTTGAGCATCAGTTGCACATTCAAATCGTTCTGCTTGTAGATGAAACAGTTCTTTCTCAATGCGTTCTTTTTCTTTAGCAACTTCTTTTTTGAGGGTTTTTTCGGACCTGATACGGGCTTGCTGTGAATATATGACAACCCATCGCTGATCTTCTATATTGTAACAATTAACAGAAAATTCTTGTAACTTATATCCATTATGTTCCTTACTCCACTGATCTGGAGTTTCTAATGCACGCATAATATATTCATGTTCAAGCTTTATTATTGAAGGAACTCGCGTAATGAAATTAATTTTATTAAGAGTTTTAGCTGTTTCTTCGGCATACAATTTTGAATCTGCAACTAAATAGCGATTGCTTGATTTGTTAAATTCTTCCATAAGTGCTTTTGCTCGTTCACGAAGAATAACCGAATCAGAGGCATTACCACTCAATACTTTTGTCATAAAGGGAATACCTCCATCTTGTGTAGTTATAAGCTCTTGCACAACTTGTTTCAAATCAGGTCGCTTTGCCTTTGAATGCCCATATGTAACATGAATTCGTTCTGTATCGCTATCAGAATCATAATCACCTGTAACGGAATGCGACGTTGTATCACTATGCCCAAATTTCATATCAACATTCTCTCTTTTACAAGCTTCTAATGCTACTATCCCAAATAATTTTTCGCAACTATAATTACTAATGCTATCCAATACGCGTCCAATTTTGTGTCGATTGAAATGTTCAAATTGCACGCCATCCCCAATCAGAATCTCAAGAGCTTTATTTTCAAAAAATTGTGGCGTTAACATCAATGGTCTACTTACAAAACCAAGTCCATTCATGATCATTGCCGCAACAACTTCTCCAGCGCTAACTTCCTCTTGATCATCCGATCCAATCTGATTATTGATTATATCAATAATACCAAGATCTTTAATTGTTCCAGCTACAATTCCTAAATGATCAATTCGTTTGACTTCTATTTTCATAATATCTCATTTTTGATAAACTCTTTTCATTACTATCAAAAACGATAAATCATTTTTTTGTTATTGCAAGCTGATCAATGTAGGTTTATACTATTGAGCAGGCTGATGTTCTTCGTATACAGGTTCTACTATTGGTTCACTACGTACAGCATTATAAAATTGACTTGCTAAATCTAAGTTTTTACGTAATCGAGTTTGCTCTGTTTGTATATTAAGGCCTTTTTTGACTTTCAATAAAATAGCATTGTGTGATACGAATGTATGGATATCACATTTTAAAATCTGAATAAGACGTGTATAATATCATCTCAATAAAAAATAAGAGATGATAATGAAAAAGATAAAAAAAAGAAAACAACTGAGCAACGAAGAAATAAATAATTTGGATATTTTTATTCAAGATGAAGCAAGTTCAAAAAAGGAAGTATGCAGAGCACAGGCGATACTTTTTTTGAATGATGGCTATGATAGTAGCACAATTAAACGATTTACTTCTTTTAATACGCATTATGCATACGAGCTGACGCATCGATTTAAAAAAATGGGAGTCAGTAGCCTTACAGACAAAAGAAAGAGAAAACCAAAAAATCTTCTTACAAAAAAACAGCGTGCAGAGGTGCAATTCACATTAAAAAATGAAACACCAAGACAATATGCTTATAATTGTGATCAATGGACAACAGGCATACTGGCAAATGTTATAGAAGAGCGTTACAACGTACGTTATAAATCAAAAACATCATACTATCTCATTTTTAAGGAAGCACGGTTTAGTTTTCGTAAGCCTGATACCAAATATCAAAAACGTGATGAATTACTGGTTGAGCAATGGAAAAAAGACACAGAACCAATTGTTTCAAAAGCCTTGCAAGAGGAAAATACTATTGTTTTGTGTGGTGATGAAATGGTTCTTTCATCGGCTACTACATTTCAAAAAGTATGGCTACCAATTGATGGAAATACGAAAATTGAAATTACGGGAAAACGAGAAAATCGCAGCATTTATGGATTTCTAGATATTAAAACAGGTCACCAATACGCATTCAAAACAGAATGGCAAAACATGTATGAAACGGTAACTGTATTAAAATCTTTACGTAAGCAATTACCAGATAAAAAAATAGTGTTATGTTGGGATAATGCAAGATGGCATCATGGTAGTGAAGTTTCTAAATTTATAGCCGCCGATGGCAACATTGATATTGTATGGTTTCCTCCCTATTCTCCTGAAGAAAATCCTCAGGAACATGTTTGGAAAGCTGGTCGCTCCAACGTTACTCATAACAAATTAATTACTAAAATTGATGTTACAGCAGATGAATTTGTTGATTATTTAAATACAACAAATTTCAAATATAGGATGTTTTGAGGTTTTCTAATCAGATTTTAACTTGTGGCGTCCATACATGTCGCACAAGAGTGAACCACTAGCTTTTCTGAGGAAAAAACAACAAGAACTTGACCATTTAACGTACGATGTTAATCGATTTTTACAAAAAAATGATGTACAGCTCGCATTGAATGCATTGCAATCCGACACCATTAATGACATTGGCATAAAAAATGCTGGTGAATATGTTAGAATAATGAATGACATTCAATCAACAATGTTCAACTATACGTTGCGTGGTCATAATCATTGTGATTTGTTACGGAATGAGCAGTTTATACATTATATACCTTGTCAATATCATACAGATTTAGAAAAGTTAGTACACGCTTATGGAGAACTATTACTAACGACAAGAATTATTCATTTATACAGTACAAATTTCTTGGCAAAATACAAAGCAGATGAGTAGATGAATATAAGCTATCGAATATTATATCCTTGAACTTTAGGGCGAATATTTATACCAAGGGGTTCTTTAGCATCATTATCTGCTGCCATATATCTGTATGGTTCATTTTTTTGTTCTTTTAATTGTCCATGAGTATCTAAAATAAGCAATCCTATTGCAATGCGACTTCGTATGATAGTTTTACGCAAGTCATCAGGATATTGCTGACCCCTTCTAGCTTCAAACGGATTTATCCATTCATGAGTTTGTAGATAATGTTCTATAGCTTTTTCTTCAGTACTACTTCTTTCCTTTAATCCAAGAATTTCAGAGTAATCAGTGATGGTGTGCTCCATGCTTTTTATGCTTAGTGTCGTTAATAGCAAGCTACTGCTTAATATCATTATTTTTTTCATAAAAATCCTTTTGGCAATATGTAATAAATATCTATTTTAGTATAAACCCACATTGATCAACCCCCAGGGCTA
>DAIEGU010000063.1 GCA_027356065.1 Gammaproteobacteria bacterium | reverse complement strand
CTTTGATGACTAACAACTGATATTTCTCCAACGGAGCGACGGTATTCGCTTGTTGGTGAACATGCGTAGTCGCGGTCTGGGGTGTGAGCGAATCGAAGAAACTACCCTGCCCACCTGTCATGGCCAAATAAACTTGCGCCAATAAAGTTGCATCCAGCAACGCGCCGTGCAAATCGCGTTTAGAATTGTCTATGCCATATCGTTTGCATAACGCATCCAAACTATTACGTTGCCCCACATGTAATTGGCGTGCCATTTGTAATGTATCCACAACATGACAATAATCTGCTATTGCTTTAAATGCCTGCCTAGTCAGCATTAATTCATTATTTATAAAAGAAACATCAAATGCTGCGTTATGAATAATTAATTCGGCGCCAGTCAAATAATTCATTAACTCATTTGCAATATCTTTAAAAAATGGTTTGTCTCGCACGAATTCATTGCTAATACCATGGATTGCAAACGCACCTGCATCAATTTCACGCTCGGGATTGATATAACAATGATAATTATTACCTGTGAGTTTACGATTCACCATCTCTACACAGCCAATTTCGATAATTCTATGACCGTCTTCAATTTGAATACCGGTTGTTTCAGTATCAAGCACGATTTGACGCAATGACATAGGAATAGGTTCCTTATTTTGATTTAGCACCGTTTAGAAAGGCATCTATCGCTTGATTTGCAATTTGATCAACCAGCTCATTCTCAACATGTCCACTATGGCCTTTGACCCAATGCCAGGTAATTTTATGTTTAATCGCTTCTTGTTCTAGCATTTGCCATAAGTCTGCGTTTTTAACCGGTTTATTGTTAGCCGTTTTCCAATTACGTTTTTTCCATGCCGCTAACCAATCTCTTATTCCTTTTTGCACATATTGCGAATCGGTATAAAGGTCAACTTTACATGGCTCTTTTAATGCTTCGAGTGCTTTAATAGCAGCGGTCAATTCCATTCGATTATTTGTTGTTAAATTTTCCGCTCCAGATAAAACTTTCTCATGTTTACCAAAACGCAGAATCGCACCCCAACCTCCAGGGCCTGGATTACCTTTGCACGCACCATCTGTAAAAATATCAATATGTTTCATGTGACCTATTGTCTATATATAAGTGTGACTGGCAAGCATAAATTTTATTTTATTCGCGTCTTGCAATATGACTAGATATTCTAGTTGAAATGGGAATATTGCTTAGATGCTGCTTCCATTTCATTTTGATGGGAGTAAGCGGAATAACTTTTGCTCTTGCCAAAATAATATATATACCGCCCAACTTAGGAAAACATTTTTTACCTATTCGCTCGAAAAAATGTAATCGTTGAAAAGTTGTTGGATGATTTACAGGCGGCCTAAAAAATGCGAAAGCATGTTTTTCCATCGCAAAATCTGCCAAGTGCAGCCAATTTTTAATTTGATTTGCATTAATGGAATTCGCAGACCAGGGAACAGATTTATGTTTAACCATTATCTTCTTGAGACCCCACATACTGTAAGGATTGAATCCGATAATTGCAATCAAACCTTCCGGTTTAACAATACGACATGCTTCTGACAGTAATTGACGGGGATTATCTATAAATTCCAACATATGTGGAAGAATGACTAAATCAACACTGCCTGTCAGTAGAGGTAATTCATGCAAATCACTTTCTATCTGATTAAACTTATTTTCTTTATGATGATTAACTAATGGGCTCGCTAAAGAATGATAAGGTGCAGTAGTTGCATTCAATAACGTATGCTGACGCGGGACTCCAATTAATAATGCGTGTTTTCCGAAATGACGATGAAGCAAATGTGCAAGTAGATGTTGTTCTTCATGCAGCAAATGGTTGCCCAAAAAATGTTGGGTCAACCATTGGTTCCAATGTTGAAGAGCTCGATAGCCATGTGCCAAAGCTTTTCCATCCGCCAACTAATTTTGCTAATATACCACATCGAATCTTGAGGTACAGTCATTAAGAGGAGTGATGAGTGTTTAAAAGTAGGTTACAGCATGAATACAAGCTGCTTTCAAACATTATTATTCTTATTATGAATTGTTTTTTAATTTCCATTTCTTTTGCTTATCCAAATAATGAAGGCATACAGACTTATCAAAAAAATTTACATTTATTCCCTGAGCATAAACAAAAACTAGCGGATGATATTACTCGCTATCGAAATGCAGATAATTTATGGGATGTGTTACGTGAAGATTTTTCGTTACCGCACTATGAAGATAATCCGCAAGTCCAAGAAAAAATAATTTGGTTTATGAATAACCAGGACTTCCTATTACGTTCCGCCTCACGCGCAGCTCCTTATCTGTATTATATTTTTCAGCAAGTAAAAAAAAGACATCTCCCTGCTGAGTTAGTATTACTTCCCATCATAGAAAGTGGTTATAACCCATTTTCACTTTCTCCAGTTGGTGCAGTGGGTATATGGCAATTAATGCCTGGTACAGCAACCGGTTTAGGCATCAAACAAAGCTTATGGTATGACGGCAGACGCGATGTAATTTCATCGACAAGAGGCGCTTTGAATTATCTTGCTTATTTGCAAAGTTTTTTTGAAGGCAATTGGTTATATGCTGTTGCTGCTTACAATACTGGCGAAGGCAATGTTGCTTCCGCTATCAAGAGAAATATCCGCAATGGCTTAGATACTGATTTTTGGTCACTGCCTGTTGCTCAACAAACAAAAGATTATGTCCCCAGTTTATTAGCACTGGCCGTCATTATTAGCCACCCTGATCAATATCCTATCTATTTTCCTCCGGTACGAAATGCCCCCTACCTTGCTCAAGTTGATATTGGCGAGCGCATCAATTTGAAGTATGCTGCGACCCTAGCTGGACTGAGTTATGCAAAATTGATTGCATTGAATCCAGGGTTTAGCCGTTCATCTATTT
>DAIEGU010000059.1 GCA_027356065.1 Gammaproteobacteria bacterium | reverse complement strand
GTTTTTGTAAATACCTAAATGACGTTCTGCATCAGGAGGTGCTTTGTACAACTCATGCTCTATACATTAATATTTTATTCATAATTATCCTCGCCCCGGCCCTCTCCGCTGCGACCGTTATTGACTAGTTAAAGACAGTGGGCGGAGAGGGGCGTTCATGGATAATTTTGTTAATGAATTACTTAACGACGCGTAGTTTTATGAGGGGCGCTATCAGCCTCCGGGCGAACGGAGATTTATCAGCACACAAGAGGACGACACGAAATTTATGAGGGGCGCGCTATCAGCTTCGGGGCGAATGGAGATTTATCAAAACGAAAGACTATTGAGAACATGGTTCAGATCGTAGATACTTGGCGCATGGAACTTACTATTATTCAAAAAATCGTTGTTTGGGCTTTGCCTGTGCTATTTGCCATCACCTTGCATGAGGTTGCGCATGGCTGGGTGGCATCGTTTTTTGGCGATCAAACCGCACGTTTATCTGGCAGATTAACATTAAACCCTATCAAACATATTGATCCTATCGGGACCGTCGTTGTGCCTTTGCTGATGTTGACGGTAAGCAATTTTATTTTTGGTTGGGCAAAACCCGTGCCTGTTGATGGTCGTAATATGCGTCATCCTCGTCGTGATTTGGCGATTGTTGCACTGGCAGGCCCTGCATCAAATTTAGTGATGGCATTATGTTGGGGCGGTGTTGCAAGACTAGCTCTCAGTCTTCAGCATGTCAGTGAGGGTTGGTGGAGTATTCCTCTAATTTATATGGGTGAAGCGGGCATTATGATAAATGTTGTGCTGGCTGTATTAAATCTTATTCCATTACCACCGCTTGATGGCGGTCGAGTGTTACAAAGTCTTTTGCCACCACGTACGGCGTACCATTTGAGCATGATTGAACCGTATAGTTTTTTTATTCTGGTCTTACTTATGGTGACGGGCGCACTTTCTTTTATTATGGGTGCGCCGGTTATATTTCTTATTAATCTAATTGGTAATCTTTTTGGATTAGCTTAGAGATTTCATTCTTTCTCATTTCCATTTTTCTTTAGTGTTGGTACAGATGATTGTTCTCTTCCCGTTGTAGGTGCTGCTGAATGTGCTATTTCATGATGAAACAGACTATTGAAACTTGATCCCAAGCTCTCTTCTTTTGAAGGGTTTCCTAAATAGCTAGGGTGATGGGTTTTAGGCGGTTGTTGCGGTATCCCCATCTTCGGTTCAGTATTAAAGCTCTTTTGAATAGTGATTAAAGGTTGTTCCATTTGAGCTAAAGCCTGCTGCATGTCTTTCAGCAACCTAGCCATTGAGCTTTTATAGGCTTGTCTTTCTTGAGTCTTCACGCCGAGATTTTTAGTTAACTGACCATAGGGCGAGTTTTTTTGTTCAGATTTAGGTGGTTTTGCTGTTTGCGGCATAGAGAGCGGTACTTTCAGCATCGTATGATATGGCTGTACTTCAACTTTTTTTGGTGCAACCGGTACGCTTGCATAAGGAGCTGGAATTATTGGTCTGTTAGGTGATGTGCCGATGTTTGGATCATGGGTCGCCTCACCCATAGGGTTTTTTTGAGGTGCTCGGCCATAAGGAGAGGGCGGTTTTTTCTCAAGCTCTACTTTTTTATCATCAATCTCAAGTGTAGGTTCAGGTGCTTCTGGTTTCTGAGGATTTCTAATTAACTGACCATAAGGAGACGGAGGGAATGAAGTTTTTTCCAATGCCGCATTTGCTGCTTCTTCTTTTTTCAGCGTTGCAGCAAATTTGGTAATTTTTGTTACTTGTGCGAATAAAGGATTTGATTCCCCTTCTTTTATTACTTTCTGTATATCTGGATCGGTTATTAGTTTTTTAAAATGATTTAACATTTCATCTGCTGAATTTGCTTGTGCTAATACTGCAAATGTATTTTTAATCTTATAAAGCCAAATAATATTAGATTGTCCCTCAACTTTGGCCAAGTCGGTGATCAAAGAAATAAATTGTTCTTTATGATCAAATTGCAAATGGTTAATTTTTTTAATAAGTAGGGGTCGATTTTTCTGTATAGAGTTGATTAAGTCATCGACAGCTGCTTGTGAAGTAACCGTACGAGCTCTTGATCTAACGGTTTCATTCGTATTGCTAGCTAGCTTTTTTGAAAACTCAAGCGCGTCTTTGGCTTCTTTATACAAAGGATCTTTTTTATCGATGTATTTTAAAGCTTCACTGAGTAAAAGAGGGATTTTTGCTATTATTTGAGTTGGTTTTATAGCGTAAGTATTAAATGTATTAACTATTACTTTTTTTTCTTCTTTTGCTTCTACTGCTTCTTCTTTTTTTACTTCTTCTTGGATTCCATATATATGGTTTGTAGCTAGAAATTCATTAATATTTTCTTGACTGGATGCTGCTTCAATTAATGCGAGAGTGAGTTCAGAGCTATTTTCTAACTGATGAATAAAATATTCGAGATATTCGCGAGCCTGTCCTTCCTGAGGTTTATTAGGCAATAAAGATTCTCTTAATTGTTTAAAAGGCTGTAACAAGCCATTAAATAACTTTTGTTGATCATCTGTCGGTATATCGATAGGTGGATAGGTAACTGTATCTTCATTTTTAACTTCTTTTCTTAAATTTTTGTAAGTAAGCTTGTCGTTTTCGTCATAAAGATAACTGCTAAATTTTTTCATATCATTGGCAAAGTCAGAAAAATATTTATCAATTTCTGCAACAATGTTTGATAGCATTTTTTGCGCTATAACTTTTCTTTCTTCTTGTTCTTGAGGAGATGCTTGCTCTTTAATTTTTTCTTCAAGAAGACCTTTATATTTTTCAAGTTCTGATGCTACTTTTTCAGTTCCTTGAAAAATTTTTTCAGAGGTCAATGACTTAGCGAATTCTTGCAGTTGGGGGGCAGTTTTAGATTGCCAAGAATTAAATTTGTTTGCATCAGCTTCTAAGTCTATTTTTAGTTGGTTATATTTACCCGGTTCTTTTTGCTCTAATTCATCCTGAATTAAATTTAATTTTGCTAAAATTTCTTTTTGTTTTCGTTCGAGTCTTTTTTCTTGCGATTGTATAAATAATTGAACTGTAGTTGCATTACCTATTTTGTAATCAACCATCTGTTTATAAATTTTAGATAAATCATCTGTTTTAATATAGTTATTACGTAAAAGCTCATCTAGATAATCACTTTTATCATTACGAAGAATCTTATCAACTAATGATTGTAATCTTGCTGAATCAAGTTGAATGTTTCGTAGCAGAAGAGTGGTCTGCCATTTATAATCTTCTAATTCAATATGATTATCTAATAAATCATTGAGAATTTTGTACGCTGTACTTTTTTGCTTATCAGTAAGGAAGTCAATTTGATAAAGATGTTGCAATTGAGTTTTATATTGTTTTCCCAATTCATCTTGAGCTAACTTTGCTAATTGCTTTGCTGTTTCTTCAGGTATTGATTTATCAACGCCGCTTTTAATTAAATCATATAGCGAAAAATCTTTTGGTTGTGTTATTGCCCAATCTGTCATTTGCTTGGAAAGTTCTGCGTCACGTTTTACGTCTACTTTAATAGTGGCTTTAGGATTAGTACTTGCTATCGCTATTTGTATGCTGATTAGGATTTTATTTTTAAGTGAATTGAATGTATTTGTATACATGGTTGGCATCGTTTGTTTAATAACAAAATTGCCTGCAGAGCTTCCTATTAACATATCGATTTGACGTTTAATTAGAATGTCAGGTGATGCAAGAAAAGCTGGATTGAGAGGGCTTGCGATATGTTCTTTAAGCCATTTTAATTTTACTTTGTCACTTTCATCTTTAACTGGCGAGTCTTCGCTATTAGCTTTTCTGCGTAACGAAGCGTTTTCGTCTAATATGTGTTGAATTTGCTCGTGATTAACATGGGATAAGCCTATACCATCAAGTAAATCTTTTATCTCATCGAATTGGTCGTTCCTATCTGCCTTAGTAAAAATAGCTGCATTTAGTGCATCAATTTGTGATTTTGTACTGGTTCGTGTTAGAAAGAAAAACTGTGTTGATTTTAAATAACTAGATCCAGCGAGAAGTTTAACAATTTCAGGATTAATAATTCGTGAATAATGAGAGACTTGTTTATTTATACGATCTATTTCGGATTTATTTTGTTTTATTGCTTTATTTTCTTCTGTAGTTATTCGAGTGCTAATTTTTTTAAATGCTGCATCAAATTCATTTTTTGCTATGGCGTTATTGATGTCTTCTACAAGATCTCTATTTCTTGGCGTATCTTTTAGTTTAATTAATTCATTCAAACGATAATTCAAAAATGGATTTGACAATAATAATTCTGTTTTTTCATGGTCTTTTATGGCGGCAATTATTTCTTTATATTCTTGCATAAATTCAATAGGTGAGTATGTACTGCTGCCGCCAGCTTTTTTAAGCAGAACCTGATATCGCGGATCAGAATAAGCTGAAGGTATTTGTTTTTTAGCTGCCTCACTTACTGGAGGAGGTGAGTTCAACTGATCTTCAATATATTGGTAAGCCTCAGCGAATTTTTTTGCATTCTCAATTTTAGTTGGACGAGCATCAAGATAGTCTGCGATTGTTTTTTCTATGTCAGCGAATTCTTTTTCAGTATTTGCTTGTGCTAATTGCATTTGAAAACGATTAAGATCAGCAAAAAATTGCAAATTAGTTGCTTCCGCACTTTCTTTCAGCTGTCGTAAAAGCTCTTCATCAAATCTTGGGTTCATCGTCACGCCTCATTAAGGTGTTTTTTTACTATCTTCTATAGTTTTACAATAGCTAATGGTTCTTAAGAAATAATTAACGATTTTAATAATCATGTTGTTTTGCTTAATTATAATTGCTTTTGCCAAAATGAAGGTTAACAGCTTGAATTATTTATGTGGTGTCGTTTTTGGCATTTCCGCTAAAAGCTTGGAGCCAGGGTGGGGGCGATAAAAGCACATACCAATAACGCCCAATAGACAGCTAATTCATTGATAGCAATAAAAAACCCCGCATAAGCGGGGTTTTTGTTTAGCGGTAACAAAGGATTACATCATACCGCCCATGTCACCCATGCCGCCATGACCGCCCATTGCTGGGGTTTCATCTTTTGGCAGTTCAGTGATCATGCATTCGGTAGTAATCATCATGCCAGCAACAGATGCAGCTTGTTGCAATGCAGTACGAGTTACTTTGGTTGGATCCAAGATACCCATTTCTAACATGTCACCGTATTCGCCGGTTGCTGCGTTAAAACCAGTGTTACCGGTGTTTTCAAGCACTTTGTTTAATACAACAGATGCTTCATAACCCGCATTGGCAACGATTTGACGAAGTGGCGCTTCAAGTGCACGGCAAATCAATTGAATGCCGACGGTTTGTGTTTCATTGTCGCCTTTCAATGATTTCAGTGTTTGCATGACACGAATGAGTGCAACACCGCCGCCAGGAACAACGCCTTCTTCAACCGCAGCACGAGTAGCATGCAATGCATCTTCTACACGAGCTTTCTTTTCTTTCATTTCGATTTCAGAAGCAGCACCAACTTTAATAACTGCAACACCGCCAGCAAGTTTCGCCATACGTTCGTTTAATTTTTCACGGTCGTAGTCAGAAGAAGTTTCTTCAATGCGAGCTTTTAATTGTTGGATGCGGTCTTGAATGGTTTTAGCTTCGCCTGCGCCATCAATAATGGTGGTGTTGTCTTTGCTAATCACAACACGTTTTGCAGAGCCTAAATCATTAATAGTTGCAGCATCTAATTTCATGCCTAATTCATCAGAGATTACTTGGCCTTTGGTCAAGATAGCGATGTCTTGCAGCATTTCTTTGCGTCTGTCACCAAAACCAGGTGCTTTTACAGCGCAAACGCGAACGATACCACGCATGTGGTTAACAACGAGTGTTGCTAATGCTTCGCCTTCAACATCTTCAGCAACGATTAACAATGGTCGTCCTGATTTAGCAACTGCTTCAAGAACAGGTAATAAATCACGAATAGAAGAAATTTTCTTATCAGTGATTAAGATGAATGGATTTTCGAGTTCTGCAGTCATGTTTTGTTGATTGGTGATGAAGTATGGTGATAAATAACCACGATCAAACTGCATACCTTCAACAACAGATAATTCATTTTCAAGACCTGAACCTTCTTCAACCGTGATCACGCCTTCTTTACCTACTTTGCCCATTGCATCAGCAATAATGCGACCAATTGCATCGTCTGAATTTGCAGAGATAGTGCCGACTTGAGCAATCGCTTTGTCGTCTTTGCAAGGAACTGACAATTTCTTTAATTGTTCTACTGCTTGAGCAACTGCTTTATCAATGCCGCGTTTCAAATCCATTGGATTGTAACCAGCAACAACTGCTTTGACGCCTTCGACCAATACTTGGCGAGCGAGAACGGTTGCAGTTGTGGTGCCATCACCAGCAACATCAGACGTTCTGGATGCAACTTCTTTAACCATCTGTGCGCCCATGTTCTTGAACTTGTCTTTGAATTCAATTTCTTTCGCTACAGTCACACCATCTTTAGTAACAAGCGGAGCGCCGAAAGCTTTATCGATAACTACATTGCGGCCGCGAGGACCCATTGTGATTTGAACGGCGTCAGCTAACTCGATAACACCAGCTAGCATTAATTGACGGCCTTCTTCTCTAAATTTTAATTCTTTAGCTGCCATGATTTTTTTCCTCAGGTATCTGAATGATTAATGAATGCTTACTCAAGAACGCCCATAACATCTTCTTCACGCATAACGAGATATTCTCTGTCTTCAAATTTGAAGTTTGTGCCGGCATATTTGCCAAATAATACTTTGTCACCCACTTTGACTTGCAATGGCATGATTTTGCCGTCGTAGTATTTGCCGTTGCCAATAGCAATGACAGTGCCTTGCATTGGTTTGTCTTTATCAGCGGTGTCTGGAATGACAATGCCACCAGCAGTCTTTGATTCAAGTTCTTTAGGCTCAACAACAATCCGGTCTGATAACGGACGAATTTTTGGAGTAGATGCCATAATGTGCTCCTTTGATTAATGATCTAACTTTATAAAAAGGCCTTATTGTCCCTCACTGAGGGTAAGCTCAGACTCCTATATTGGGACGATGAGTTACTCTTCAAGGGTTTGTAGCGATTAAATTTTTGGTGTTTACCCATTGATACCGTCGAATTAATTAATTCGACGGTATGCGCAAGCTTATTAAGTCTGCCCCGGGCCTTTTCTTGGGGTATCAGCGTTGGTTTGATTTGGTGTTGTCAATGGTTTAGGTGGTTGCGATTTTTTCATGAACCATGCTGGATTTGTTGGTTGCTGGACGGGCTCTTTCTGCTGCTTGCTTTCTTTTTTCGTCGTGCCTATTACTAATTCTGTAAGTTCCTCATTGGGTCTTGTTGAGAACAGTTGCGCAGGATTTTGCGGAGTTTTTGGCACGAATGAGTTGAATCGAGCAATTGTTTTTTTAAAACTATCATCGGATGGTTCTATTAATGAGTTAATTGCCATAGGCGATGGGTGGGATTGTAATGAAGGTTGAAGGGGGCGTGGCTGATAATTTGACGTCGGTAGTAACGGACGAGGTATTGTTGATGATTTAGAGTTATTCTTGGCTACTATTTTTTTGCGGAGTTGTCGTGCTTGTTCGGAGTAATTCTGAGTTTTCTCTTGTATTTTTAATTTGTCTGTCTTTAGTTTTTCTTTTTCAATGCTATCTGTTGTTTTTCTAATTTGCCTATTCAATTCAGTAGTTTTTTTACTTAACAAATTCAATTTAGAGTTAAGCCTTTCTAACAAATCATGAGTAGTAGACGTGTCGGTTGCTTTTCTTTTTGCAGGAAATTCAGGTTTTACAGTCGGTAATTTCTCTCTGTTGTTTTTCTCTGGCTTATCTTCCCCTGGCGCGATAAATTCATTATCAGGTAACGGTGTTTCTTTATTTACATAATCTTCATCTTGCGAGTCGTCATCTTCGTCACTTGAATCTAATGTCAATAGCCAGGGTGCTGGGTTTTTTAGATGTACTTTAATCTCGCCTGGTGTCATGACAGTGGGTGTTGAGGATGGTTGATAAAAAAAATCTTCTTGGTATGTATCTTTAGATAGTGGTTCAGCTGTTTGGGTTTGATTAGAATTTTTATCATATACTTTAAGTATATATTTTTGCGTTTTTTCATTTTGCTGTATGTCATATGTTATTGCAGAGTCAATATTTTCAATGTCCTCGTAAATGAAAAATGTTTTTAAAATTTCTTCTGATACGAGAAGGTATTTATCAAATTGTTCTAAGAAGTAATTACTAGGATTGAGTTCTTCGTCATCTTCGTTGTTCGTCATGTCTTTTTGTATGCGAGATTTTATTTTTTCAATCTCAGCAGCTGTCTTGTCTTCGTAAACGCATAAATGATTTTTTTCATTTTCATTAATAGGAATATCTGTTACTGCAAAGCGAAGTGTCTTATTGTTTTGTGCGCTTGTTCTAATAGTAATATGTTTCATGCAAGGCATCTCCATTCGTTTATGTTGGTGGTGAATATATAAACCAAATATATTTTTGAGAAAGGGTATGTGGGAGGTTTGAGAAAGTCAAACTTGGATGTGTGAGCACGTTTTAACTGTTTCATCTAAGCGAGACTAATCACGCGCGTCACTTTTTTGCCCTCCCCTTGCGCGCGTTCAAATGTGTCATCCTTCACAGGCGTTTTTTGCCTGTGAAGGATGACACATTTGAACGCGCGCAAGGGGAGGATCAGGATGGGGGCACAGCTAGTATTGATTGGGCAAATAAAACGCAGGTTTAGCTAACAAAACAGATAGCTCATTGGCTTACACTATAAGAATAATTAAAAGAGGGTGGGGCGCATGACCATTTTCACCGAGCCAATTTCTAGCATCATTTGGAACCTAAAATACCGCTATAAAAAAAATGGCAGGTTTGTGGACCAGACGATCGAACATACATGGCAACGAGTCGCCCAGGCTGTTGCTAGCGCGGAGGCTGCGAACCAGCAAGCAGAATGGTCTGCCAAATTTTATCGAATATTAGAAAATTTTAATTATTTGCCTGGCGGCCGCATTTTAGCTGGAGCAGGTACGGCCCATCATGTGACTTTGTTTAATTGTTTTGTGATGAATATTGAAGAAGACTCACTGGCAGGTATTTTTAATGGTCTTCAAGAAGGTGCATTAACGCTCCAGCAAGGCGGTGGTGTTGGTTATGACTTTTCCATGTTGCGTCCAAAAGGTGATATGGCAAAGAAGATAGGTATTCCCGCATCAGGCCCCGTTTCTTTCATGCGTATTTGGGACACGACTTGTGCGGTATTGCTATCAACGGGTGCACGTAGAGGTGCAATGATGGCAGTGTTACGTTGTGATCATCCGGATATTTTAGATTTTATCGAGGCCAAAGAAGATACGCGTGAATTACGGCATTTTAATGTATCCGTGATGGTGTCAGATGAATTTATGTCAGCGGTTAAAAAAAATGAAGATTGGCCGCTTATCTTTCCATTTGATGATGGGCAAAAAGATCAACACGATATTATTTATCGAAAATGGAATGGTTCAGTAGAGCCCGTCGCGTGCCGTGTGTATCGCTATGTGAAAGCGCGAGACTTGTGGGAAAAAATCATTCGTGCTGCCTATAACTATGCAGAGCCAGGCGTATTATTTGGCGATACGATTAATCGCATGAATAATTTGGCGTACAGAGAATATATTCATGCAACCAATCCTTGCGGTGAGATTCCACTTCCCCCTTATGGCGCTTGTAATTTAGGTGCAATTAATTTGACGCAATTTGTTATTGCACCATTTACCCAAAACGCAAAATTAAATTGGACTGAGCTTGAAGAAGTTGTTGCATTAGCAACGCGCTTTCAAGACAACATTATTGATATCTCGCGTTATCCATTGATTAAGCAACGCGAACAAGCGTTAGGAACACGGCGAATTGGTCTTGGCATGACAGGTCTTGCTGATGTGTTTGTGATGTTAGGTATTCGTTATGGAAGTCATGAATCCAGTCAGCTTGCGCGCAAGATCATGAAAAAAATTGCAGAAATAACATGGCACACATCAATTGAATTAGCACGTGAAAAAGGAGCATTTACTTTTTATACGACAGATTATTTACAAGGAGAGTTTGTCAAAACATTAGATGACAATATTAAAAAACAACTTGCGCAACATGGTGTACGCAATAGTCATCACAATGCCATTGCACCAACCGGTACCATTAGTTTATTTGCAAATAATATTTCAAATGGCATAGAGCCTATTTTTAAAGCTGAATATGATAGACACATACGAACAAGTGATGATGAGATACAAACTTTTCTTGTGCAAGATTATGCACATAAAAAATGGCAGCAAGAGGAGCATCCTGCTGATATGCCGCCTGCATGGGTAGATACAGATATGCTTACGCCAGAGGAACATTTGGCAGTTCAAAGTGCAGTCCAACCATTTATTGATAATGCCATTTCAAAAACAATTAACATTCCAAAAGATTTTCCTTTTGAATCATTAAGTGATGTTTATACCAAAGCGCATGAGCTGGGTTTAAAAGGCTGCACTATCTTCAGGCCTAATCCAATTACCGGCAGTGTTTTGCAAGTCAAAGAATGTGATGTGACAGAGGTTGGGAATTGTTGCCCGGAATAAATGTATTCAGCTGCATTTAAGAAAGTAATCGTATAATTAGTACTAAATAAATATGTCTTACACACAAAATCTGAGGTGTTATGTTTCGTACTCAAGTTAATCTGCAGCAAGCAGAGTTACAAAATATTTTAAAAGATTATGAGGATTTAGCGGGTAGTAATCCTATGCATTTGCGCACGATGATACCTACCGAAGAAATTTGGCGTTTTTTTGTTAATGGAGATCATCAAGAAAAAGGCAAAAATATTCGTGCCTATTTTGTTGGTCGTGATATTCCAAATTGCTCAATTAAAGAATTAGCAGAAAAAGAGGCTAGTACTGAAAATTGTACTTGGGAAAGTGCTCCTTTCATGCAGTTAGTCAAGAAAAGTAAATGGAATTTAACTGAAGCAGAATGTGCTTTAATGACGGTGGAAGATTTTTTATGTCTTGATCAAGCATGGATGCAGTATGAAAATGAAAAAAACTATTTGCTTGCGTTAACGCACGCCTTCCAAGAAATTTTTGATTTTGATGTAGCTGCAGATGCTAATTTTGTCAAAAAACTACAGGGAATTGCTGGCGGTCAAGTTGGAAGTACTAATTACGATAATGAAGAAACCGTAAATAAACCGGGTCAATTTAGAATGACTGAAGCAGCTTTTTATAATTTGACACCAAATAATGGAAGTGCTGAAGGTTATTTGGAAGTGCTGGATCGTAATGTTTCTTGTATTTGGTTTGAATTAGAAGTTTTTGATTCAAACGATAATAATATGCAGTTGGGTGTCATTAATATTAATGCCCAAAATCTTCAAAAAATTAAATATGCAATTAATGATATTGATGCAGAAAAAAAGTCACGAGGAAAAACGCAGAGTTATAATTTTCCTTTAGCTGAATATTGTGAAAGTTTTGACAAAAGAGAGTTTATTCAAAGTATAAAAAATAATGAAAATAATTTACAAGACTTGTTACGTATGCTGGCTGCGTCTAAAAATAATAAAGACCTTGCTGACATAATTTTTAATTTGGTAAAAAACCCCGTATTTGATAATTATCAATTCTCATTAAAAAGTAAGCAAATGCCTGAAGATGAAGTCCAGCAAATTCTTGAGCGCGAAATAGCGAAAAAATTTGTAGCATACGAGGAGGCAATTCGGCAAAGCAAAAATCCATTAGAAAAAGTATATGCAATTGTTTCTCTTGCTCAAGAATGTGATCAGGTGCATCCATTTATTGATATTAATGGCCGTGCTTTTTATTTGTTGCTTATGAACTATATGTTGATGCGGGAAGGATTTCCTCCTGTTATTTTGAATAGCATTGTGCGAATAAGTGCACGTAGTAAAGAATATGTTGTGCAAGAAGTTTTAGTAGGCATGCAAAATACCTTGCAGTTAGTAAAAGAGAAAAAACTATTTAATATTGTTACTGCAGATATTATTAAGCAACTGAGCTCAAGGCCCGGTTTAAAATATTACGCTGATTATTTCAGTGAAGTATGCAAAATTGAAGAAATAGGAAGGGCTAATATGCACAATAAAAAGAACCAAAAAAATATATAGCTGTAATGATTTGCAAATTAAAGCATATGATGCAAAGGTCTTTGCGCCGCTGCAACACCTAACATTTATTAATATGTCATTCCAGGATTTTCGTTCTCGTAATAAATGCGCACTATTTCGGATAATCAGCATTATAAATAAATGGCCTTTTCTCTATTGTTTCTTGCAAGACGTCCTAATTATCAGACGTGTTA
Source organism: Gammaproteobacteria bacterium (assembly GCA_027356065.1). Lineage (GTDB taxonomy): Bacteria > Pseudomonadota > Gammaproteobacteria > DSM-16500 > DSM-16500 > Aquicella. The sequence continues at coordinate 3,199 of DAIEGU010000059.1, read as the reverse complement.
ATCCACAAAGTCCAACAAGTGTGGACGATGGTATAGTAGATTAGTAAGTGAAAAAATAATTAGAAAGGCGACTACGACTATAATATAAAGCAGTTTGACAAGTTATTGGATTAAGTAAATAAACCATGCAGGATTAATCATATGACGCAAAGTTTAATTATCGATAAATTAGCCAATTTTGTTGAATATATAGCTGAGCTTGAAGCGCAGGAAATGAGACGTGATGCTGAAGCAATAAGGTTATCCAGCGATGCGCAACGTGATGAAAAAGCAAAAGCTTTATTTAAAGCAGCAGAAAAACGAATTGAAAATGCTAAAGTGCTTGCTCATGAAATACGAACAGAACCTGGTTATTGTTACGGTTTTTCTCTCATTCATGGAGCAATGGATTCGATTGAAAAAGGAGATTGGTGGGAGGCTGCATTAAAATGTGTCGCAAATTGGGATAAAGGAAATTTAGACCAAGCGATTAATCTTCCTGGGCAGTCAGATAATTTAAATGTTGTAACAAGAAAAGACATTTGTGAAAGAGTCTTAAATTATATGATTTCTTCTCAAGTTCCCGATTCAAAATTTCAAAAGCCATTTCAAATTTCTTCACAATTTAATTTGCTTGATCCTGTATCAAAGGACAAAGATAGCAATACAGGTAATTTTCAAATAATGAGAGGAGATGAAATTCTTACCGTTAGAAGTCGTGATGTCATAGGTGGTTTTTTTGATGAGCAAGACATTGCAAATATTCTTGATGAAAATACGGTGAAAAATACTATTCTTCTAGTCGAGTCGCCTATTCACGCATTACGTATTGGTTTCAAAGAAGGAGAATGGGTACTATACGATCCTAATTATGAACATAATAAAGATAAAGCTGATACGATTTATAAGAAATTTAAAACTAAACAAGAACTCGCCCGTGAAATTTTTCAACAACTCGGTAATGTACATTCTCTTATCTTTGATATGGTTTCATTGTCAAATAATTATCAGGCTAAATTTCCTCCTATTGATGCAAGTGCACTTTCTAAAAGATTAAATGGGGATGGATTGATTGCTATTGCAAGCGTCATTGAAATTAAACCTGAGTTTGCAGATTTTCTTTTTGATTCCATAAGTAAAAATAAAAATGTCAGGAATGCATTCATAGAAGCACTCCCTAAAACACTTTATGAATTTACAGGATTAAAAACACTTATTGCATATTTAGACGATCAACGTTTTGATAGTTTTATTAAATTAGCTAACCAAGATAAAAAATTAAGAGATGGAATAGCCAGAGCTTTTTTTAGCGATTATCGACCTGAATATGTGAATTTGGCGGATAATAATTTTTCTAACTACACGGATGTAAAAAAGCAAGAATTTATAAAATTAGCCGTAGGTTATCTTGTAGAAAGTAAACGAACTGATGACCAGGATTTTCAATTGTTAGCAAATACAGCTGAACATGATACCGTGGTACGAGATGCTATGGCGGAAGCGCTTAAGAAAAGAACTGCGGATAATAAAAATACTTTACGTGAACTTATTAGCAAATCTCCTACCTCTATGTATCCATTATTTTCTTCACTCTTACAAGATCCCAAAAATATTTCGGTAGTTTTGCAGGCCTTAGCTGAGCTTGATGATCAAAATAAAACGGGATGGAATGTAATTCTTAAAACTACCAAAAATGAAAAGAAAGATATTCTTCATTTATTAACTTCAGCGGCATCAAAGCTAGACCCTGAAGAGGCAAATAACCTAATGAAAGTAATTGAAGCGGGAAAATCCGATAAAAATTCGCCCTATCGTGGGTTGTTTAAAAAATGGAATATATTAGGAGGTGTTTACGGAAAAACATTGATTGCAAGTCAAGTGATTAAGACGTTAAAACAAAAAGCTGTTTTAATACAAAGTACTGGCAAAGTTAAAACAGAAGGTCTGAGTGAGGGTTATAACCCACATGTTGAGAATGTAGGGTTGTTTCATCATGATAAAGCAGGCCCTAAAAGCTTTGGGACGAAGATATTAAACTTCATAAAGAAACAAAATATAAAGTAAGACAGAATACAGACATTACAATTTATTTAAGATAATTTAATGGTTGCATCTTGTTTAAGCTACCTTTCGCCAAACATGAGAAACTTCTTTTTGTTTTTAATTTGTCATGTCCCTATACGCGGGGGGGTAAAAGTTTGCAATGACGTTGATATAAATAAGCGAAGAGTGACTTAAGGTATTTGCATTCCAGCTTTAGTTAACATGTCTGTTAAACGAATAAGCGGTAATCCAATTAATGCGGTGTAATCATTGCCGTCTAATTTTTCTATCAGCGTAATGCCTAAACCTTCAATTTGACAACTGCCGGCGCATTGTAGCGCAGCTTCTTTTTTCAAATAATTGTTTATCATGTCTTTGTTGAGTTTTCGAAAATAAACGTCGTATGTTTCTATGGCGAATTGTAACTGATCGTGTTTGGTATCCAGTAAACACATAGCGGTGAAAAAGCGTACTTTTTTTCCACTCATAAATTCTAATTGTTGAATGGCATTTGCTATGGTCAATGGTTTTGCTAGCATTTGATTATTCAATGTGCCGACTTGATCGCAGCCAATGATTAACGCGTTGGGATAGACTGCTGCAGTTTTTTTTGCTTTTGCGATAGCAAGACGTTCAACCATTTCTTCTACGCTTTCATTCGCAAGCGGTGTTTCATCAATGTCAGGTGATGTGCTGATAAACGGTATTTGTAGTCGAGTCAATAATGCACGGCGTGCAGGGGATGATGAGCTTAAAATAAGTTGACGTGATTCTTGCATAAGTTATTTCACTAACAATACTAATATTTCTTGTTCTTCAATTTTATAAATTAGACGGGATTGTCCGACATTATCATTATATAAGCCTGTCATGCCTTCAATTTTTTGTGCGCCAGGCGGTCTTGGATTGATTGCCAATGCTTCAATTAATTTAATGATAGTTTTTTGCTGCTTCATTGACAGCGAGTAAATTTGTCTACGGGCTGCCGGCGCAATTTTAATATGATATGGCGTCACGATTTAACCTAACTCTTCTTTTAAATCTTCTAACGTTATCGTACCTTTTTCTCTTGCTTCTTTTAGCGCTTCGACAGCTTCATGTAAATCATTTTTGTTTTGTGATTCTTGTAACCAAAGCAAATCTTCAAGCGGTACGATTGCTGCAATTTCTTTGCCGC
>DAIEGU010000055.1 GCA_027356065.1 Gammaproteobacteria bacterium | reverse complement strand
AACCAAGTTTTTGTCACAACAGGCACGACACGTGGTGATCAAATAACAATATTAAAAGGTATTAAAGAAGGCGATGTTGTTGTCACTAGCGGGCAACTTAAATTGAGAAATGGTAGTCGCGTCAAAATTAATAATAGCGTTCAACCATCTGACAATCCCAACCCATTAGTACCTAATGAACATGAAGGATAGTAAGTAACTAAGGTCAACTATGCAATTTACTGATTTATTTATAAAACGTCCTGTACTCGCTACTGTCATTAGCTTATTAATTTTAGCAATGGGTTTGCGTTCTATTGGCTCATTGCCTGTCATGCAATATCCGTTTACAGAAAATGCGGTAATAAGCGTCATCACAACATACACAGGCGCCAATCCTGATATAGTCGCCGGTTTTATTACAACGCCTCTTGAAAATTCTATTGCACAAGCAAGCGGTATTGATTACATGACATCAACGAGTACGCAAAGCACCAGCGACATAGAAATAAATTTGCTTTTAAATTATGATCCATTAAAAGCACTGTCAGATGTAACTACAAAAGTAAATGCTGTCCTCAATCAATTACCTAAAAGTTCACAACAACCTGTTATTTCTGTGACGGTTGGACAAACAATTGATTCCATGTACATTGGCTTTTACAGTAAAGATTTATCTATTAATAAAATTACTGATTATCTTATTCGTGTTGTGCAACCCAAACTGCAAACAGTAACCGGTGTACAAAAAGCAGAGATTCTTGGCAATCGTCAATTTGCATTGCGTGCATGGTTAGATCCTGTAAAACTCGCCGCACACAATTTAACTGCCGCTGACATTGGTCTTGCACTTGCAAATAATGACTTCATTTCTGCTGTAGGTCGCACTGATGGAAATATGTTTGTACAAAACCTAACGGCTGATACAGATCTAAATAATGTTGATGAATTTAGTAATATGGTTGTTAAAGCGCAAAACGGCGCAATTGTACACTTAAAAGATGTTGCTAAAGTCAACTTAGGTTCACAAAATTATGATTCTGCGGTGAGCTTTGATGGTCGCTCTGCTGTATACATTGGTATTGTCGTCGCGCCGTCTGCCAATTTACTTTCTGTCATCAGTGAAATAAGAAAAATCTTTCCCAACATTCAAGAACAATTGCCGCAAGGTTTGGATGCAAATATTGTTTATGATGCTAGCGCTTATGTAAATAGCTCGATCAAAGAAGTCATTAGTTCTTTAACAGAAGCGTTCGTCATCGTTACCGTCGTTATTTTTATATTTTTAGGTTCCATTCGTTCCGTATTAATTCCTTTGATAGCTATTCCACTTTCTATCATCGGCGCATTTTTCATTATGTTGATGTTTGGTTACTCCATTAACTTATTGACCTTATTGGCGTTGGTGCTTGCAATTGGCCTTGTCGTAGATGATGCCATCATTGTTGTTGAAAACGTACAACGCCACATGGAAGAAGGACGGTCACCTTTACAAGCTGCCATTCTTGGCGCACGTGAATTGGCCAATCCAATTATTGCGATTACTATTGTATTAATCGCAGTGTATGCTCCGATAGGATTTATGGGTGGTTTAACTGGCGCTTTGTTTACTGAATTTGCTTTTACCTTGGCTGGCGCTGTCACCGTTTCTGCTGTGATTGCTTTAACACTTTCACCTATGATGTGCGCAAAATTTTTAAAAGTAGGTGAGAAAAAAAATCGTTTTGTTGAATGGGTTGATGAACGTTTTGAAACATTACAACACGCGTATCAACGCAACTTGCATCGCGCATTAACATCTTATCTTCCAGTGGTGGCTGTATTTGCTGTCATTATTTTAATTAGTAACTATTTCTTATTTTCCTCATCACAGTCAGAATTAGCACCACAGGAAGATCAAGGCATTATCATTACCCAAGTTACTGCGCCTCCAAATGCTTCACTAAAACAAACACAACTTTATTCCAACCAAGTTTACAATATTTTCAAAAAATATTCGGAAACCGATCACATTTTTCAAATCGATGGAGCAAGTGGATTATATGTGAGCATTATAGGTATGGTATTTAAACCATGGGATGATCGTGATCGTACTACCAATCAATTACAACCTGTAATTCAAAATCAATTAGATAATATTGCAGGAGCAAAAATTGCGGCATTTCAACTGCCATCATTACCTGGTGGTGGGAAAGGTTTGCCTATTCAATTTGTTATTACCACTACAAATGATTTTTATAAATTGAACCAAGTCACACAAGCTTTTCTGGCCAAGGCAAAAGAAAGCGGCATGTTTCTTTACATAGATCCTGATCTTAAAATCGATCAAGAGCAAACGAAGATATTGCTGGACAGATATAAAATTTCGCAATTTGGTTTAACGATGCAAGATATTGGAAATGTATTAGGCTCTGCCTTGAGTGAAGGATATATTAATTATTTCAATTATGCTGGCAGATCTTATCAAGTCATTCCACAAATGCAGCGTAGTCAGCGTACCAATCCAGATCTGTTATTAAATTACTATATTAAAACAGCAAACGGGACTTCTATTCCCATCGGAACAGTTGCAACACTTAAGCAAGTTGTTGTGCCCGAATCAATCAATCATTTCCAACAATTAAATTCAGCAACGATTTCTGCCATTGCATTTCCTGGCATCACCATGGGCGATGCATTAGCAACATTAAGTAAGATTGCGACAGAAACGTTGCCGGAAGGTTTTAGCACAGATTATGCATCGCAATCACGGCAATTTGTGCAAGAAGGCAGCGCGCTTATTTTTACTTTCTTTTTCGCCCTTATCATTATTTTTCTCTCACTCGCCGCCTTGTTTGAAAGTTTTCGCGATCCACTGATCGTGTTAATTAGTGTTCCTATGTCAATTTGTGGAGCCATGATTTTTGTTAGCCTTGGTATCAAAGGTGCTAGCTTAAATATTTACTCTGAAGTGGGGTTGGTCACACTGATTGGCTTAATTAGTAAACATGGTATTTTGATTGTGCAGTTTGCCAATGATTTACAAAAAGAAGGCAAGAACAAGCTTGACGCTGTACTTAGCGCAGCAAGTATTCGATTAAGACCTATTCTAATGACAACAGCTGCCATGGTATTAGGTGTAATACCTCTTATCAGAGCAACAGGTGCAGGTGCTGAAAGCCGTTATAATATTGGCCTTGTTATCGCAACCGGTATTTCTATTGGTACCTTGTTCACGCTTTTTGTTGTACCCGCTATGTATGTTTTTCTCGCTAGCGAACATGCTCATGAAGCAGAAGGTGAAGAAAAAATGTTTCCGAATGAAGGGGTATGATACGTCGTTAGGTAACTCGTCGACGCAGTAAAAACATATACACCGTTTACCCTGAAATCCATTCGCGCTTTGATCGCCCCGTTCGCCCTGAGGCTGATAGCGCCCCTCATAAATTCCACGTCGTCTTTGTTAGGTCAAGTAATAGTTAACAACATTGTCCATGAACGCCCCCTCTCC
>DAIEGU010000170.1 GCA_027356065.1 Gammaproteobacteria bacterium | reverse complement strand
TCACCAATGTTAGATAACGTTTGTAAATAGCGTAATTGTAATGCTTGTGGTTCTTGCGCTAATACTTGTGCGGCTTCTAATAATTTTTGTGATGCTTGTAATTCACCATCAGCATGAATGACTTTAGCACGACGTTCGCGTTCTGCTTCTGCTTGTCTTGCGATGGCTCTTACCATATTTTCGTTAATATCAATATGTTTGATTTCTACCATACCAATTTTAATTCCCCATGCATCAGTATGTTCATCGAGAATCACTTGGATTGCGGTATTTAATTTTGTGCGCTCAGATAACATGGAATCTAATTCGTGTTGACCTAATACAGAGCGTAAGGTTGTTTGTGCAAGTTGGCTGACTGCTGCTTCATAATTTTCAACTTGAATAATTGCACGTGCAGGATCAATGACACGAAAATAAACGACAGCGCTGACACGTACAGATACGTTATCGCGTGAAATAACATCTTGCGGCGGAACATCCATGACAATTGTTCGTAATTCTACACGTACAATTTGTTGAACAAAGGGAACAATAAAAATTAATCCTGGGCCTTTTACTTTCCAGAACCGACCTAGTGTGAATACCACTGCACGTTCATATTCACGCAATACATAAAAAAAGTTAAATAATAAAATAAGAATAATGATAGCAACGACAACATATGCAATATACATTTTCAATCTCCTAATACAGAGTGTCGTTTTGCAATAGGTTCGACCATTAATTTTAATCCATGCACTGCAGTTACTTTAACTCTATCACCTTTGTTTAACATAACAGGTGATTGTGCATCCCAAATTTCACCTAAGATACTAACAACAACTTGTTCATTCATCACACTTAATACTAATCCTTCACTACCAATTAAACCTTCTTTTCCAGTGATAATTGCTTGTTTGTGAGCACGAAATACAAGCATTAATACCATGAAGAAAAATCCAATAGAAATAAAACTCATGGCAAAAATTAATGTCCAGGTTAAATGATAATTGGGATCATCAAGATCAAATAACATGACTGATCCAATAATAAATGCAATAACACCGCCAATTCCTATTATGCCAAAGCTTGATACAAAAATTTCAAATATCATAAATGCAATGCCTATACACACTAACGTCAAGCCAACATAATTAATCGGCATTAATTCAAAAGCATATAAAACAAGAAGTAGTGCAATGATACCGGTAACGCCAGGCAAAATAAGTCCTGGACTTGATAATTCAAAAAATAATCCGTAAATAGCAATCAACATAAGAATGTAAGCTATATTCGGATTAGTGATAAAAGTGAGAAATGAATAACGCCAATCATGCGGTATGGTTTCAATTTGTATGTTTGTTGTATTGAGATGTTGTGTTTTACCTTGCACCGTAACTGGTTTGCCATTTATTGTTTGTAACAATTGCGGATAATTATCTGCAATTTCATTTACCACGTTTTGTTTTTTTGCTTCTATTGCCGAAATACTTTTGCTTTGATAAACGGCATCATTTGCCCAACTGGAATTTCGTCCGCGAAGCTCAGCAAGGCTGCGTAAATAAGCTGCTGAATCATTCATTGCTTTTTTATCTTCAACACTTACTTCTTCTGTTCCCATTAAGTTAACAGGTGATGCGGCGCCAATATTTGTGCCATTTGCCATGACAGCATAATGACTTGCATAAACGATATAAGTGCCTGCACTTGCAGCGCGTGCTCCTGATGGGGCAACAAATGCCACGATAGGAACAGGGGATGCGATGATCGTATCGTTGATTTTGCGTGTAGTACTTTCAAGACCACCAGGTGTGTTAATTTGCAAAATAACAAGAGCTGCATGCTCATTAACTGCTTGATCAAGGCCGCGTTTTATATAGTCTTGAACGGCAGGAACAATAGGCCCATCAATATTGAGTAGGAATGCTTTTTCCGCAGCGAGTACGAGAGGAGTAAATAATATAGGTAATAAGCTTATTAGCCATATCCATTTGCGCATTATGATTTATCTCATTGTTTAATGCTTTAATTATAAAATAAATCAGCGATCATCAGTAATTTTAATTGTTTTCCTAATCTTAGAAATAAAAAGTTAGATCATTACACAAAAATGACTAATAAATTACTTATTAAGACAAACGTTGGTATTAAATTGAAAAGCAAAATAGGTTTTTATATAGTGGTTCCAGATTTAAATTAAGGCAATTATTAAACGCTTAAGCAGGAGGAAAGAATATGGGCAGCCTCGTCGAAAAAGACACTGTTACTGCGACAACTTCACATATATGGGAAACATTTCGTGAAGCGTTAAAAAATCGTGAAGATAATTCTTTGTCTGATGAATTGAAAGAATTAGATGATTTAAGAGGTCAATTCAATAAGCTTAACGATGAAATGAATCAACAGCCACATAAAAGCGAAATTGAAATGATTAAAAGAGGTGAATTAAAAAGACCATCGCCTATTCTGGAAAATCTAATCAATCGTTTTTTGGCGCTTAACAAAAATTATCAAACTGTAAAAAAACAAAATTAACTGGATTAGAGAAAGATATTAACGAAATTGAAGCTACTGTATTATCTACAGAGACAGCGGATCAACTGAAAGAACTTATATTTTTCCCTAATTATCAAAAAATATACGCGAAACAAAAGGCTGAAGATATTCAAAAAGTTGCCACAAAACGGCAATCGATTGAATCAAGCATTAACGAATTAAAATCGAAATATAAACAGCGCGGAGAAGATCGTCAGGAGAGTTATGTAAACACGGGCTTATTGTCCATCATTGTCATCGGCCTTCCTTTCTTGATGGGAGTAGCAATTTCACATTTAGTAGACAAAGTAAAAACTTCGCGGGCCATTGCTAAAGCTAATAAAGAATTGGTTATAACAAAGCAACTTGAACGAGACTTAAAATCGGATAAATCACCTATGGCTAAGGTCATGGTTGATAACATCATTCATAATGCAAAAGCGCTTTCTTTGCAGTTTTGCTTTTTTGCTGCTAGAGCCAAAACAATGTGTAGGGATTTGGAAAATATTGCTCAAAAAACTCAAAACAATGTGGATGGAGGTAATATTTATCCGCTTACCCAACGAAGCTTGAAATAATTGGCAAGACTGTTGTAATAACTTATTTGACGTTATTTTCTAGCCTGATATACTTGCGACCTTCAAGCATGCGCCGGGGTGGCGGAACTGGTAGACGCGCCGGTCTCAAAAACCGGTGAGGGTGACCTCATGCCGGTTCGATTCCGGCCCTCGGCAAACATGAATTTCCTCTCTATTTTGTAGTCCTTGTCTCCAAACATATGAAACGATAGTATCGCCAGGTCTAGGTCCCGGTGGCGCAGCTGGATAGCGCAGCCCCCTCCTAAGGGGCAGGTCGGAGGTTCGAATCCTCTCCGGGACGCCATGATTAATAAGGGGATTTTTTAAGTTTAACCCTTTGTGAAAATCAAAAAAATATTTCTGGTGACCAACTGGGTGACCAAATTTCCTTTTTATGTCCATCGTGTTTTAAAGACAATTTAGTCAATTTTGGGCTCAGAACTATTATCATCAGTGTTGGTATTGAATACTTCTTCAATACCATAAAGTTCAATATCTTTCTGAAGTGCCTGAAAAGTACCAGAAGTGATAATTTCATCTATTGGTAACTTTCTGTAATCGGCATTAATTTTTTCTTTCTGCTTCTGAGACATCTCTTGTTTGATTTTTTTAGTCACTTCCGCCTTAGCATTAAGGTAATCCCATAATTGCTGAGGAAATGAAATTTTTCTGTGATTAAGCACACCATTTTTTACATGAACCTTAGTGTCTCTAAAGTCATTGCGGTTTTCTACGTTAATGAATCCCGTTAATATAAGCCCAGGAAATTTAGCATAAACGATTACAACTTTAGGCCCCCAATTTACAACGTCAATAGCGACAGACCTTTGTAAATAACGATGTATATTTGAACTAGTTGGATGTGTCGAATTTTCTATCGTGCCACTTAAGTTATAAAAATGCTGCTCATGAATGCCTGGGTTGGCTGATTGATTGAGCAGAAACTTTTTCCATTCCGATAAAGCATTCTGGATTTTTATCTGAATTTCATCGGAAAAATCTGAAATGTACTTTTTTTCTAAAATATATTTCAATACTCGCCAAGAAATAGAGACGCAGAATTTTAAAAAATTATCGTTATACGAGACTGGATTTTGACCATTTTGCAAAGGATGAAATATATTTTCAGAAAAATATTTTTCCCAGCTACTAAATTTAAGTTCACAGGCTTTGCATAGCCAATGTAATTTTATACCATCTTGCTTTCTTAGGTTCACATTGTTAGCTTCTCTTATTTTTTTAGTTGGAGAAGTATCCTTTAGATAAGTATAAACAAACTTAGGAATTATATGGCTTTCTTGTAAATCAGAATCTTGTTCGCATAATCTACATTTACCTTGCGCTGCCATATGCCTCCATTGTTATTCGCTATTAGTATTTTTTACAATTAGAGTAATTTCTCCATCACAAAATTTGTAAACTCAACCTCTCTGAATACAACCGCTTGTTGTTTTTTAACTGTAAAACCTTTCGCCTCAAAAAATGGTCTCGCAGTGATGCTAACTTCAGCAAAAAGCTTGTTCAGCTTATTTTTTCTGGCACTATTTTCTACCTCATTTAGTAATGCACTTCCCACGCCACAGCCTTGATATTCATGATGACAATAAAAACAATCAATGTGGCCATTGCTTTCAAGTTCTGCAAATCCAACAATTTTATTATCAATCGTAGCAACGATTGGAATAAGTTTTTGCCATTTTCGCATCCACCCATCTGTTTCAAGACTGCTAACAGGCGCCCATGCGTTGATTTGCTCAGGAGAATAATCTTTCGAATTAATGTTATGAATAGTGTTGAAATAAATTGCGGCTAAAGCTGATGCATCAGCTTCATTATATAATCTAATTACTATTTTTTTATGAGTATTAATTTTCATATTTCCAACTTACTTTTAATTCTGGAAGATTGATTAAATTAGTTCTAGCAAACACTAAAGTATCTGTAACTTCACCAGTAATAGGTTTGACTCTATTTGCTTTCATTGTTGCCTCAAGGTTATATCCTAACCGCTCAGGAATTCTCTTGCTGCGCTCATTATCTATATCACAGGTAATTGCCAGACGCTTAACCTTTAATACATTAAATGCATATTGCGTGATGGCATTGATTGCTTCTGTTATGTAACCTTGCCCCAAATATTTTTTCCTAACCCAATAACCTGTTTCTGCGCAGGGTACATCCCAATCAATTCCATGAAAACCAGTCGCACCAATAAGGTCGTTTGTGTTTTTATCTAAAATAAACAGCATTAATTCGGGGTCGGATTTTCTTTTTAAAATCCAATTCTGAGCTTCTCGTTTAACGACAGCTTCTGATTCTTTAAGGGATGGTTTTTCTTTTGCCCATAGCATGTATTTATTTAATAGTTCAAAACTTTCTAAAATTGCTGCGTTTAATATCTTGCCTTCATTTGCTTGTGGTGGTCGTAGTAAAAGCCGTGGTGTTTCAATGTGGGTTGGTAAATCAATTCTGTGGTAGTCAGTAGAGGAGGTAAGCTTCGTGAAAAATAACACCAGGTCATCGTCAACAATGACTTGATTGCCATACTTGAGCGAACTGCATTTGTAATGCAAACCCTTCCTATCTGGAATATATCCTAATTGAACATATAAGCGCTGCGCATTTCCATAATCCGCAGTCATGCCGACTCCTAGCCCTATATCTTTATAACCACGTTCTTTCGCCATTGTCTCACATGCATTAATAAGGGCTGTTCCAATACCATGGTTTCTGTAATTTGGCAGAACATTTAAGTCAGAAATTTCCGGAATATTTTGTTGGGCAAATGAATGGTAATTTGATTTCCATTTAATAGTCACATAACCACAAAATTTACCATCATCTTTTGCTAAAATAACTGTGCGAATATCATCTACTTGTTCTCTAAAATAAGCTTCATAAATGTCTTTTGGTTTGTTCCATCCTATTTCCTTAAAGGATGAGACTATTTCATCAAAATCATTTTTTTCTAATGGGCAAAAAGTCAATTTCACTTTTATCAGCTCCAATTATTTAAATATTTTTTGCCACAATGCACCGCGACCACCACTGTTTACAGAGATTTCACCTTCATCTCGCATTTTTCGTAACACTTGCCGAATCATGTCTCTGCTTATACCGGGGCAATCGGATTCAATATCCCCAATAGAAAAAGGTGCCATTTTTCGATTAACAGCAGAACGTATCAATTCTGTTTTTGAACCTCGACTTGTTGTAATAACACCAACGCGCTCTTCAAATTCTCGATATGCTCGCAATAATGCTCCCCAAAAATAGTTTAGCCAAGGTCTGACATCGTGCGTATCTGCGTGCCAATGCTGAGAACTTGCTTCAAGCGTTTCATAATAGCTTTCTTTGCTATCCTCAAAAATTCGTTCAAGACTGATATAACGACCAACTTGATAGTTAAATTGATAAAGAAGCAATAATGTTAATAATCGCGACATCCTACCGTTACCATCACTAAATGGATGCACGCATAAAAAATCAAGAATCGCTAAAGGAACGAGTATTAATGCGTCATGTTTGTTTTCTTGCGTCGCATTACTATAATTTTGCGTTAACTGCTCCATCGCATTAGGCGTTAAATGCGCTTTTGTTGGAATAAAACGAACGCGCTTGGTACCATCAGGATGATTTTCGATAATTTCATTATCTGTTAATTTAAAACGACCGCCCGGATTTGCTAGATACCGACATAATATGCCGTGCAATTGTAATATGACATTGGCTGTGAACGGCATATGCTCACCTGATTCATGAATTAAATTTAATGCGTCTCTATAGCCAGCGATTTCTTGTTCAGAACGACTTTTGGGTGCGGTGTCTTTTAAAACCAGCTCTTCAATTTTTTTATGCGGTAATTCTATGCCTTCAAGCCTATTGGAGGACTCGCTCGATTCAATTTTGGCGACTAATTGCAGGCTTTTAAGCGCTTCAGGCGATTGCTTAAAAAAAAGAGCCTGCTTACCACGATACTCTCCCAGCGAGCGCAGGGTAGATATTTGCTCAGCCGTGAAGGTTAAATTTTCGAGATATTCTGTCTTTAATGAACTCATAGCACTGAACCTTTTATTAAGTAGGTAACAATACCATGCTCAATACCCACTTGAAAACAACTATTACCTACTTATTTTGTTTATATTTAACATGAGATTATATTGTATGTAGGTATTTTTATAGTAGTTAATGCCCACTTTTAATTGATTATTACCTACTTTTTGAAGTGCCTTACCCTATCGCTGGCAAAATAGTCTCGACAGTTTTCGGGCACCGGACTCAAAAACGACCCCCCGACCCCCGGTTTACACCCCCTTGGAAAGAATCATTTTTTATTAAAACTTGGGGGTATTAACCCCTCCTGCAATTTGAAACGTAATCGTAGCAGTAATGTGAACTGACAAAACCGACAAAACTGGTTATGTCAGTTTTGTCAGTAGAGGCGTAGAGCAATTAACTTTAATTTTTACGCATCGAAGAATGTTTGTGGTAATGGGTAGTTGGTCTCCCGCCGCTCTCTGTTGTAGGAATATCAGCAGCATTGAGATAGCCATAATCAACAAGATAATTTAAAGAATCTTGAATTATTGTGCCTTCGCTTAAGCCAATCCAATTTTTACGTTGGATATCTCGCAAGGTAAATGAATTTTCAAGCTTATCAAAACGAGCAAGAATCATATGGGCGCCTTCTAGACATGGATTTAAAATACCGCCATAAATTCTATAAGCATGTGATTTTAGATATTGAGCCCATTTAATTGCTAAGCGGACGGCAGCAATGTCAACAATACAATGAATATCATTAAGTTGAATAATATCATCGTTAGAAAGCTTAATGATAATTTCAAATATTAACGCTAAGGTCGCAATAGTTTTTGGCATTTTCAAAAAATGACTTTCAAGAGCTGGATGAATATCGCAGTTTGCATTTTTGTGATTATTAACCATCCATTCAGCATAGATTTTTTGAGCTTCTTCTGAAAATCTGAAACGAAGCTGTTTCTGTGAGCTGAGATTAAAAATTTTTTGAAAAATCGCTTTATATTGATTATATGCTTCTAGATTTGGCGATTTATCTATCCACTGCCAGTTTTTATTATCATGTGGCCAAACAGCTAATTGTAATCTTTGTATTAATCCATCATTTCCTGTTCCCGATATGGCATCTCTAATAACGGGTTTTATTCTTGATGGCTGTATTCCACCTAATAAAGACAATGTAAGGTTTTCGATATGAACATGTCCTCGACTTATTCTGTCATAAGTATATTTACCATTGCCATCATAACACTCTATATAGAATGAACGGTCTTGTTGATATTCTTCCTTTGAAATTTTTGAAATCCACCCTGATAACTCGTCTCTGATGTGAATCACACCATTTTGGTTTTCATTTAAAATTTCACCGAGCTTTTCTACGGAAGTATCATTAATAATAATTCTTTTTCGCGTAGGATAATTTTCGTTAAAATAAGCATTTCGTATAGCTTCTTTTGCTTCTTTTTCCTTTCCTTTTTTTATTAGGTCTCTTACGGCTTTAAATCTTGTGGTTCTACTTGCTTCAGAATATTCTTTTTCAAATGAATAGTCGTCAACAGCATTTTTGTAAAGCTTTGCTAATTCATCTTCAATGTCATATAACGGCTCTAAGGCTGCTTTCATTGCAGGGCTCTTCATCGCAGAAGGGCGCCCGATAATGAGTCCCCAAAGATTCGGTGTAACTAACCAATTATCATTTTGCTTGGGATAAATTAGTGCTTTTCTTCCAAGCAAAG
>DAIEGU010000152.1 GCA_027356065.1 Gammaproteobacteria bacterium | reverse complement strand
TTTGCGCGAATTAAACATTTTCGTGCAATAGCAACGCGATTCGATAAATTAAAGAGAAATTACACATCAATGGTAGCTTTAGCATGCGGCTACCTCTGGCTGCCTATGTGAATTGTCAACAGACCCTAGTTAGCTCAGTTCTTTATAACCATATTATTCATACAATGAGATGTCTTACCTACACTCGTCCTAATCGAGTAGTCGAAATTGGCGGAGGTTATGGAGCACCAGGTCGGATATGGATGACAAATGGTATTCATCGCCCCAAACAGTATATTGATGTTGATTTTCCTGAATCTCTGTTTTATGCCGAATGTTATTTACATGCCACACTACCAAATCATCAAATTGTATACTTATCCAATGAAAGTGATTTTGAGTTATTAAATCAATATACAGAAAATGTTATATTTTTATGCCCCATAGCAAATTTCAAAAAATTATTAGAGTTTGACATCGATTTAATAACTAATACTGGATCGCTCCAAGAAATGTCAGAAGAGTATGTTTCTTTTTACGTAAAAATGATTGAAAACAGTCAGTGCAAAACATTCTATTCATCTAATTATTTTGCTCAGCCACTTAATTCACTTCTTGAAAGCATGAATTTTGGTGCGCCTATCATGAATAAAGAATGGCAAGCTAAATTTAAAGCCTTTCATCCATCCGATAGGAGAAGCGTAGCCGAAGTTTTCTTTGCGCGATCATTAGATATTTGCGATGAAAAAAATATTAAAATAAAAATTAATGACTATATTAAAAATGACATGCCGCGTAATGGTACTGAATTTTTGGAATTATTCGACCTTATTAGGCAGATCGATGATAGAGAGCTCATTATTGAATTCATTGGACTTGCTATTAAACGTATGCCTTATATTCCTAAAGAAACATTATTTTTAGCAAAAAAAGTTAACGCGCCTATAAAAACAATCGAAAAGCTAGAAAAAATAGCTGCGTCTGGCAGAAAGAACATGGGAATAGTCGGCGGAACTGAAACTGAAAATATCCGTAGCAACTTGATGTCTTTGAATAAGGTTAAAACATCTTATAAGAAATTATTTAGGAGAATATTCCGATAAGACCAGTGTTAACTGTCTAAACGGACTTTGTTTAAGTGCTGTAATCATCTTGAAGAACAACAGGGACCACGCGTTTACATCGTTTGGAAGTCCATCCCCTGGCTTTGCCTCCTCGCCAGGGGTGCCGTGACGTTTCGGTTAAATTACTCGTAAATGGGTTCTGGTAATGGAGAGGCAAAAAAACGAAAGTCGATACTAGTTCGTTCCAAATTCATATCAGGTTCAAAATAAGTTCGGTGAGGACTAAAGCCGGAGAGAAGCATAGCATCACCAAGCTCATATTCTGGACGCCAAAAAACATCTGGATCAAATAATTCATTATCTATTCCACAGACGCTAACACATGGAAAATGGGAATCACTTCGTACAGGGAGAAATTCCAAACTTGGCATTGGGCCATGTTGATAACGGAAGGGAAACCATAGAGTTAAAATTTCTGCATCGCTATTGTATAAACGATTATCTTGATGAAATTCACCGAATGCTTTGACACCCGTTGGGACCATGCTTCTAATATGACATGAAGCTGCGCTAACATAGAGCCGCGACATATTAAGATACTCACGTATCACTCCATCAAGACCGGCCTTTTGAAGATTTGAAAATATAAATTTAGGTAATATATTATTATCAACATCAGGCATCTTATTCGGATCAAATATACCTGGATAACTTTTTTCATAAGTGCTCTGACATAATTCTGGATTAGCAATAGATGCAAAATAGAGCGGGAAACCAACAGAACTAAAACTTGGTGGAACTCCTAACTTTTGAAAAAGCGTCTGTATATTTTCAATATTAGTACTAATGATGCTATCAAAGCGGCTTAATTCGCTTGGGTCAAATAAACCTTTGATCCATGCACAACCATATCGCTGAAGACTTTCTTTTATTGCTTTAGCGTCAATTTTACGTGCAGAAAAGGTGACGTTTTTTGGAGTAAAAAAAGTATCTAATAATTGTTTTTGGGAAATATGAATTTCTTTTCCGCATTTCTTCTTAGCTGAAATAGTAATAAGTTTTTCTTCAATAGAATTTGGTCGATTTTTTGCTGCAATTTCTAGATCAGTAACTGCAGAACCATATTGTCCTGCTTCATAATAAAGGTAGCCTCTATTTAATCTTATATCCTCCAAATCTCCATTTACTTCCATACTTACATTTGCTGCAAGTATCGCGAGGTCGAATAATTTATGACATCTTAATTGACGGACCCAACGCATATGTTGTTTTGAAAAACCAGGGGTTTGTCGAATAGCAAACTGTATGAATGATTTTGCTTCATCAAGAGACCCGTCTTTTATTGATTTTAAAATTGTATTAATAATTATTTCTGGATTTATGTTTGCGGGATTGTCAACGTTTGCGAGGAATGATTGATCATAAGAAATATTAGGGTCAAGAATAGTTGGTTCTGGTGAAATTTTAATTGAGTTCGTTAATTTACTATAATGTTGATCAGTCATTTCCGTTTTTAATCGTGTTATTTCTTCTACCAAGCGGTTATTTTGAATTTTTAAAGGGTCTTCTTTAAGATTACCTGCAGAAGTGGTTATTCTTGCTTTCCTATTCTT
This sequence comes from Gammaproteobacteria bacterium, assembly GCA_027356065.1. GTDB lineage: Bacteria > Pseudomonadota > Gammaproteobacteria > DSM-16500 > DSM-16500 > Aquicella. Next base: position 8,742 of record DAIEGU010000152.1, on the reverse strand, counting down.
CTTTTTTAACCGCCGAACAATTGGAAAAAGATCAATACATCGTTTTTTTAAAGACCTTAAAGAAGTGAGCATACTTGTCCCTTAGTACATTTTAATAAAAACGAAACTATATCTAATTTTTGTTGGTAAAACAGCAAGTTTTTCTAACGTATTTTAATGTTTTCTAGAAGCATTCCTATCTTCCATCTGAATCGTCGATACAACACAACAACACTGAAGAGAACGCCTATCACCATTCCTACCCAAAAACCATTACCGCCGATTTTTAACCACGTAGATAGTACATATCCAACTGGCAACGCGATGCACCAAAAACTGATAATTGAAACAAATAAAGTAAATCGAGTATCTTTCAATCCGCGCAGCGCACCAAATAAAGCAATTCGAATAGCCTCAAAATTTTGAAAAAATGCGGCGATAAACAAAAATTGTTTAGCAATATTAATTGTCGCAGCATAGTTTGGATCTGATAAATTAAAATCAACTGCAATTAATTTTTCCGGAACCAACCAATAGAAAAAAGCCACAATCAGCATAAAAATCCCTGCCAACAAAACACCTGCATAACTCGCACGCTCTGCTGCCGCAATTTGGTTTGCACCTATTTCATGCCCCATTCGCACAGTAATTGCTTGCGCTATACAAAAAATAATCCCCATCAATGGCCCTAAGTATTGCATAGTAATTTGATTGGCTGCTAAATATTGCACGCCAATTAATCCCATCATTAAAGTCATTGCAAAGAAAAAGCCTACTTCTATGCAATACATAAACCCCATTGGCAAACCAAGATGCATCAATTCCCATAAATGAAAAGGTTTATTGAAATTAAACGCAGCCAGTATGTAACTTCGATAATGTTTACTGAAAAATACATAAAGACATAACGCGAAACTTGTCAGCCAATCGCCCGCCGTCATTCCCCAACCTGCACCCGCAATAGCTAATTGAGGAAACCCAAATTTTCCAAAGATTAAAACATAACTAAAGAATATATAAAGCGGCAGAGATAACATGACGCAAATCATGGTAACGCGAGTGTGTCCGAGCCCAATGATAAATTCAAACAACACTATCAAGATAAATTTAGGCAATAACCCCCACGCTAATCCATGTAAATATAGCTTTGCCAATTCAACTAATTCTGATTTTTGACCAAATAATAAAAAAATAGGCGCCATGTTCCAGAACAAAATAAACGTGGGGACCACAAGCAAAATAGCAAGTAAAAATCCATCGCGTAACACTTGCGAAATACCAAGAATATCTTTTGCACCAACTTTATGTGCGATTAAAATATTCACCGAACTAAACGTACCAAATAAAACCACGATAAGTGTAGCAAATAACCATCCAACCAAAGCACCTGCCGCCAGTGCATGCTCGCCTAAATGAGCAAGAAAAATATTCTCAATAAAATTCAGAGAAGATTGCAAAATACCCGTCAAAATTAATGGAATTGCTAACTTTAATAATGGCTTAAAATCATTTTTAATTGTTAGAGAATACAGCATGATGCATCCAATGTATTAAGAAATATAGATAATATTACCGCAATTGATTTGGTTTATACTTTAACGAAAATAATAAAAAAACGAGAGTGGATTATGAAAATTGAAAAGCTGCATTTAAGCATACCTTTAGAATGCATGCATAGAAATCATATAAAACCATTCAAAGAACACGGCCTTCATATCAATGTTCATAGTCATCCAACTTGCACCATAGCACAGGATCGTTCTTTCAAAGATATTTATACTTTTCAGGCTACACACTACAAAAAAAGATATCGTTAATAAGGAGGATTATCTGCAAAAATTAATCAACCACAGTGTTTTACTGAGTATAACTGTTGTCATCTCGCGCAGTTTTTAGCGCGGGACCCAGCGTCTTGCTTGCTAAGCCTTTGTAGGACACTGGGTCCCGCGCTAAAAGCTGCGCGGGATGACAACAGTTATACTCAATCGCTTTCATCAATAAAATATTCAATTTATGCGAGGACACGTTTAATCTCCCCTTTTAAATACAGCAATACTTCACCATAATAAGTGACAGCTATTCTTGGATTACTGACGATATGGATATCATTCTTTTAGCCCTTACCTTTTTATTCTTCGCGCTTTGCTACGTAATGATAGAATTCTTCGATTCATTATCAGGGAGTGACTAATGGTAATTTACATTACGACCGGAACAATCACCGTCCTATTACTTATCTATCTGTTTATCGTTTTATTCAAACCCGAATTGTTTTAAATGCATTGGAACGGACACCTATGACAGAAAATAGCTTTTTCCAAATTGCTTTGTACATGATTGTGCTTTTTATTCTAGTGAAACCACTAGGTTGGTACATGGCAAAAGTATACGAAGACCAACCTTGTGGTTTAAATAAAATTTTTGCACCGCTTGAAAGATTTTTTTATCGTATATGCGGCATTAAATCTAATGACTTCATGAATTGGAAAAGTTATTTAAGCTCAATGTTAATTTTTAATTTACTTGGATTTTTGATTGTTTACTTTATACAGCGTTTCCAATTTTACTTACCATTAAATCCGGAAACTTTCACTGCCACCTCTTCTGATCTTGCTTTTAATACAGCAGCAAGTTTTGTTAGCAATACCAATTGGCAATCATATAGCGGTGAAACGACCATGAGTTATTTAACTCAAATGCTTGCGCTAACAGTACAAAATTTTATTTCTGCCGCAACAGGTATGTCACTATTGATTGCATTAATCCGCGGTCTCAGAAATCAAGAATCATCCAATCTGGGAAATTTTTGGGTCGATATGATAAGAGGAACACTTTATATTTTATTACCTCTAGCATTTATTTTTGCTATCTTTTTGACTTCGCAAGGCGTGATACAAAACTTAAAGCCTTATCAACCAGTGAAGTTACTTCAATCCATTTCATATCAAGAATCGCAAAATGGAAAAACACAATTCAAAACTGTCACTGAACAAACTATCCCCATGGGGCCTGTTGCATCACAAATGGCAATTAAACAATTAGGCACCAATGGCGGAGGTTTTTTTAATACTAATTCAAGCCATCCTTTTGAAAACCCAACACCTTTAACTAATTTTTTTGAAATGCTCGCCATATTACTCATACCCGCTGCACTTTGTTACACATTTGGCATGATGGTAAAAGATACGCGACAAGGATGGGCATTATTGGCAGCTATGTTTTTGGTACTCATTCCATTCACTCTGTTTGCAGTACATGCCGAACAACAAGGAAATCCTCTCTTTTCAACGTTAGGCATTGATCAATCATTAACGCCGGGCGGCAATATGGAAGGCAAAGAAACACGCTTTGGTATCACCAATTCTGCCATTTGGGCAACCGTGACAACGGCAGCATCCAATGGCTCAGTCAATTCAATGCATGATTCTTTTACTCCATTAGGCGGATTTGTTCCACTTTGGATGATGCATTTAGGCGAAGTTATTTTTGGTGGTGTTGGATCTGGATTATATGGGATGTTAATGATTGTCATCATCACCGTATTTGTTGCCGGTCTAATGGTTGGCCGCACACCTGAATATCTTGGAAAAAAAATAGAACCGTTTGAAATGAAAATGGCAGCAGTTGCAGTTTTAGTTATGCCTTTGCTCGTGCTTATTTTTACTGCTATCGCATCAGTTACTGAAGCAGGCAGAAGCGCTATTGGCAATCCAGGTGCACATGGATTTACCGAAATACTTTATGCATTTACTTCCATGGGAAATAACAATGGCAGCGCATTTGCAGGATTAAATGCCAATACACCTTTTTATAATATTTTAGGCGGCATTGCGATGCTAATTTCAAGGTATTGGATTGCTATTACAACCATCGCCATAGCCGGTTCTTTAGCTAGAAAAAAACTTGTACCGATAAGCAGCGGTACGTTACCTACACATAATTTACTTTTTATTATTCTTTTAATCGGTGTAACCATTATTTTAGGCGCGCTTTCTTTTTTGCCTGCACTTGCACTTGGACCCATCGTAGAACATTTGATGCTTTGGAGCAGTACACATGGCTAGTAAAACATCATTGTGGGATTTCAACATTATTAAATCTTCGTTGTGGGATTCATTTATAAAATTCTCACCTCAGTATCAAATTCGAAATCCTGTCATGTTTACCGTATATGTTGGCGCCATCATAACGACTGTTTTATTTATTCAAGCATTATTCAGCACAGGTGAAGCAAATACTTATTTCATTTTTTTCATTACACTTTGGTTATGGTTTACTGTTTTTTTTGCCAATTTTGCTGAAAGCATGGCGGAAGGACGCGGCAAAGCCCAAGCACAATCATTACGCAAAGCCCGTCGAGAAATTCAAGCTAAAAAATTAAGTAAGAAATCAAGAGATGCAAAAATTACTTTAGTGGCATCAGGCTCGTTAAAAATAGGTGATATTGTTTTAGTCGAAGCAAATGACTTTATTCCTAGCGATGGTGAAGTTATTGAAGGCATTGCATCTGTTAATGAAAGCGCGGTTACCGGTGAAAGCGCACCAGTCATTCGAGAAAGCGGCGGAGATAGAAGCGCAGTCACTGGTGGTACAAAAGTCATTTCAGACTGGATCATTGTGCGCATCACACGCAGTGCGGGTGAAACATTCTTAGATCAAATGATTGCGTTAGTTGAAGGTGCTAAACGTCAAAAAACACCGAATGAAATTGCACTGACCATTTTACTTGCTGCATTAACTATTGTTTTTTTGCTCGTGTGCACCACACTTTTACCGTTTTCAGTTTATAGTGTAAATGCAGCTGAAAGTGGAAAAGTTGTCACCATCACCGTTTTGATTGCATTATTCGTATGCCTTGCACCAACAACGATTGGCGCGCTACTTTCTGCCATTGGCATTGCGGGCATGGATCGCATGATTCAAGCCAATGTGATTGCTTTATCAGGTAAAGCAGTTGAAACAGCTGGCGATATCGATACATTAATCTTAGATAAAACCGGCACGATTACACTTGGAAATCGACAAGCAACAGAATTTATCCCTGCAACCAATGTCAACATTGAAACCCTTGCTGATGCTGCACAACTTGCATCACTTGCTGATGAAACACCTGAAGGCCGAAGCATTATCGTTTTAGCCAAAGAAAAATATGGTTTACGCGGACGAGAAATTAACGAACTACAAGCAACATTTATTCCATTTACTGCAGAAACAAGAATGAGTGGTGCAAATGCACCTGGTAGACAAATCAGAAAAGGCGCATCTGAAGCGATAGAAATGTATCTCAAAGACATGGGAATTAATTTGCCAGATGATGTTAAACAAACGGTTGAAATCATTTCACGCAAAGGCGGCACTGCGTTAGTGGTAACAGAAAACCAACTTGTTTTAGGTGTCATTTATTTAAAAGACATTTTAAAAGGTGGTATTCGCGAACGTTTCGCTGAATTACGAAAAATGGGAATTAAAACTATTATGGTAACAGGTGATAATCCATTGACAGCTGCTGCCATTGCTGGCGAAGCGGGTGTTGATGATTTTCTCGCTAATGCAAGACCAGAAGAAAAATTAAAATTAATTCGAAAATTACAAGCTGAAGGCCATCTAGTTGCCATGACAGGTGATGGTACAAACGATGCGCCGGCACTTGCACAAGCTGATGTGGCAGTTGCCATGAATACGGGCACACAAGCAGCAAAAGAAGCAGGTAATTTAGTCGACCTAGATTCCAATCCAACAAAATTAATTGAAGTCGTTGAAATCGGCAAACAATTATTAATGACTCGCGGCTCACTCACTACCTTTAGCATTGCTAATGATGTTGCAAAATATTTTGCGATTTTACCAGCCGCTTTTGCCGCCACTTACCCTGCATTGGATGCGCTAAATATTATGCGGCTTGCAACACCTGAAAGCGCAGTTTTGTCTGCTGTTATTTTTAATGCAGTCATTATTGTTCTTCTTATTCCGCTTGCTTTAAAAGGTGTGAAGTATCGTCGCGTATCAGCAGCGCTATTGTTGCGAAGAAATGTTTTCATTTATGGATTAGGTGGATTAATTGTGCCATTTATCGGCATTAAAATAATTGACTTAATCATATCAGTATTATTTTAAAAGGAATGTATGAAAGAAATTATTCGGTATATTAAACCTGCGCTGCTATTGTTACTTTTATTTTCCATACTAACAGGGTTAATTTATCCTTTAGCAATAACTGCCATTGCACAATTATTTTTTCCGCAGCAAGCAAACGGCAGTTTGTTGAAAATCAACAATCAACTCATCGGCTCAAGATTAATCGGACAATCATTTACGGATGATAAATATTTTTGGAGCAGGCCTTCAGCAACATTACCTTTTCCCTACAATGCAGCATCTTCTTCAGGTTCAAACTTAGGCCCGTTGAATCCAACTTTTATCGCCACCCTAAAAGACCGCGCAGCACAAATTAAAAAAATATCGATGAATAACAATTTAATTCCAGTTGATCTTGTTACAGCATCAGCTAGCGGATTAGATCCTGAAATCAGCCCTGCTGCCGCCTTTTATCAAGCTGCGCGCATAGCAAAAGCAAGAAAATTATCTCAAGTTGAAATTATTTATTTCATTAATCAACATATCGTTAATCGCACATTTGGAATGTTAGGTGAACCTCGCGTGAATGTGTTGGAGTTAAATCTTGCACTAGATAAGGAAATTTATGCCGAAAGAAAGGCCTGATCCTGAAAAATTGTTACAACGTGCGCAAAATGAAGAAGAAAATTCACATCGTGGAAAATTGAAAATTTTTTTAGGCGCAAGCCCTGGCGTTGGAAAAACGTATGCCATGCTACAAGAAGCCCATGATGATAGAGTAAAAGGCTTAGACGTCATAATTGGAGTTGTTGAAACACATGGCCGTAAAGAAGTTGAAAATCTAATTACTGAATTTGAAAAAATACCTCGCGCAAAAATTCATTATCGGGATAAAGAATTATCTGAATTTGATCTCGATGCCGCATTAAAACGTCATCCTGCTATTATTTTAATGGATGAAATGGCACACACGAATGCGCCAGGAACGCGGCATAAAAAAAGATGGCAAGATATCAATGAAATTTTAAATCGCGGCATTGATGTTTACACTACGCTTAATGTGCAACACATTGAAAGCTTGTCCGATGATGTTGCACAAATCATTCACGCGCCAATCAAAGAAACCGTTCCTGATTCGATGATTGATAAAGCAGACATGATTGAGCTTGTCGATATCACACCGGAAGAATTACTAGCCCGACTAAAAGATGGAAAAGTTTATTATCCAGAGCAAGCAGAAATTGCTGCTGAAAGCTTTTTTCGTCGCGGCAACTTAATTGCTTTACGTGAACTAGCACTATTAACAACTGCTCAACGCGTTGGCACTGATGTGATTTTATATAGACAAAATCAAGGCATACAACATATTTGGCCAGTCAAAGATAAAATTCTTGTTTGTGTAGGCCCAGGATCACCTTCTTTAAAATTAATTCGCGCAGCAAAACGCATAGCTAATAGTTTGCAGGCAGAATGGATGGCCATTTATGTTGAAACACCAAAGCTTCAAAGTTCAATTGATAAAAAAAATAGTGCGATTCAAAATTTAAAATTTGCCGAGCAGCTTGGTGCAAAAACAAAAATTTTATCTGGGTTTGATATTGTAAAAGAAATCATGATGTATGCTCGCGAGCAAAATGCAACACAAATCATGATTTGGAAAACTGTCAATCGACGTTGGCATGATTTATTTTTTCGAAATTTGGCTGATGAAATTGTTCGTCATAGTGGTGAAATAGACGTTTACATTATGACAGGCCAGCGCAGCGATGTAGAAATACCAAAGAGCAATCCCATCAAAGAAATTATAAATTGGAAAGCTTATATTGGCTCAATGATGATTATTGGCTTAGCAACGCTAGTCAACTTTATTTTGTCTGCTTATCTTGCTTCCAGTAATTTGATCATGGTTTATCTTTTGGCTGTGACTGCAATTGCATTATTTGGTGAAGTCGGCCCTTCTGTTTTAGGTTCTCTCTTAAGCGTGCTTGCTTATGATTTCTTTTTTGTACCGCCTTATTACAGTTTTGCAGTAGCAGATTTGGAATATTTCTTTACGTTGTTAGTCATGCTCATTGTTAGTCAAATAATCAGCCATCTAACCATTTTGTCACATAGACAAACTCAAAATGCACAAATAATAGAAAAACAAACATTAGCATTGTATACCTTAAGCCAATTACTTGCCGCCGCACGAAATGAGGAAAAAATTGTTGATATCGGAAGTGTTTATATTGATGAAATTTTCAATAGCGATGTATTAGTTTTTATACCCATCAACAATCATTTAGAAATCCAAGGTAAAAACAAATCAAAAATAGCCATGGACGAAAAAGAATTGAGTATAGCAAAGTGGGTATATGATTCAGGTCAAACAGCAGGATTTGGCACGGATACACTTTCAGATTCTAAGGCTTTATATCTACCTTTAGTTAGTGAAAATGAAACAATTGGAGTAATAAGAATTTTACCAAGAAATAAAGTAATTTTTACCACAGATCAAAAATATTTACTCGAATCATGCGCCGCACAAATTGCATTTGCTTGGCATAAGTTTCAGCTTCATCGTCATCAATAAATGTTATTGCTAACTTGTCATTGCTAGAGGTTAAGCCCCCACCCTGACCCTCCCCCGCAAGGCATTGTTGCATAATTAAAATGTGTCATCCTGAACAGGCGTTTTTTGCCTGT
>DAIEGU010000151.1 GCA_027356065.1 Gammaproteobacteria bacterium | reverse complement strand
ACAGGCAAAAAACGCCTGTTCAGGATGACAGAAGTGAAGTCAGGCCTACAAGAACGCAGGCCCGTTCAATGCCGGGATGACACGACGGTGAATTATTTAATCTACACAAGGATGACATCGAATTTGCGATAGTAATTTATTTAGCAAGCACAGCCATAGTCAAACGCGTAATAGATATTAACTGTCCTTGTTCATTACTAATTTCAATTCCCCAAACTTGAGTGCTTTTACCCAGATGAAATGGTTTAGCTTTTGCAATCACATGTCCCTCACGAATTGCACGAACATGATTAGTATTAATATCAAGCCCCACACAATAATATTTTTCGCGATCAACGCAAAATTGCGCGGCCGTGCTCCCCACTGTTTCCGCTAACACACATGAAGCGCCTCCGTGCATGATACCGACTGGCTGTTTTGTTTTATGATCAACTGGCATACGCGCGCTTAAATAATCTGCACCAACTTCAGTAAATTCTATCCCTAAATATTCTGACATCGTGTTTTTTGCACGATCTGTTACAACATTCAAATCAATATCTGTTTGCCAAATCTTCATGTTACCGCCCTTACTTCTTGGTGAACCTATTGAACAATGCCTATAATAACGCGTCTATTATGGAATGCAGGAGCTAATCCATGAAAAAATTATTACTCTTCTTATTTTTATCGTTTCTCTTTCCATCTTCCGCTTTTGCTCATGGCGGCTTAACACATATGTATATTGCACAAGAAACTATTGCGTTATTACCCGATGCGAAATTACGCAATCTCTTACTAGATAATTTTGATGCTTATCTGGTAGGGGCTTATTACCCTGACTCAGGTTACATACATGGCGCAACCTATGGTGAAGATTCTCATTGGGACCCTTTTATTTTCGCATTTGCTGATTACATAAAAGAAACTTATCCCGATGCAGAAATAACCAATCCAAAATTAGTCGCATTTTTATTTGGCTGCGCTGTGCATAAAGAATCTGATGTTATCTCACATTGGACTTTCTATAACTACATAGCAGAACACGATTTTGATGGCGATAAAGATAAAGCACATCAATATGGCGACGTTGGCATAGATCTATTACTAAACCTAGATCAAAATCGATGGTTTAGTGCACCAAGCAAATGGTGGATCCCTCTTAAAGATTTACTCGCCGTTTATCATAAGATGGGCAAAGATCAATACACCGCTAAAGAAATACGTTGGGGGACCTCTGTTATATCAGTAGCAGGATTTGGTGAGCGTTTAATTTCAGCACCTGCTTATACTTATCTCAGATGGAAGATGCCGTGGACAGCAAAAAATTATGAAACCTGGCCGCAAGGTGGTTTGAATGACAATGAACATCAAACTGCTTCTTATCTCATGAGTATTTGGGCAAGACTGCATAATAAAGCTAACGAGCAGCCAATCATTGCTGAACATGTTCCGGTACAAAAGACTACTGAAATAACCGACTTTGCCGCATCAACATTAGAAAATGGCGCGGTTGTTATCAATACGCAAGATAATGCTGATGGCAGCATTGAGCTCGCATCACCCAGCATAGAAAAACCATCTTTGTTTAAGAACCAACTTTCTGAATTAGTTAGTAAGCTTTTTTCTTAAAGTAAATCTAACCCCCCACTCTGACCCTCCCCAACAAGGAGGGAGGGGACGTCCTAATCGTCATTCGCTAATCCATTAGAGCGTCTCTCCTCCTTGCGAGGGCACGAGCATTAAAATCATGCTGCAACCGCCAAGTAGCTTTTCATCGTTTATGCATTTAAACTAGCTGCCCCAATATACCAATAACAAATAGATTGTGATCCGGCAGGAATGTAAATGAAAAAAAAATTATTTTTACTGACGGCATTATTTAGCTGGCATGTCACTGCTAATGCAACAAATTTGCTCGAAGTTTATCAACAAGCTCTCGTCAGTGATCCTATTTATCAGCAAGCGATTGCTCAACGTTTATCAACACGCGAAGGGGTGCCAATCAGCATAGCGCAATTGCTTCCGAATATTTCCGTATTAGCTGTACCTTCCGTTACACGTACGGGTGTTTCGGGTACCAATTTCACCCCCACGGTTGGGTCATCAGCAAATTTTTTACAGCCGCGTAATAATACTCAACGCGCTTATGCATTAACGTTAACTGCCACACAAACTGTATTTAACTTTGCACAGTTTTCAACTGTGGCCATTTCTGTTGCTACTGCAAAAAGTGCAGATGCAACATTAAATGCTGCATTGCAAAGTTTAATGACACGCACAGCCAGTGCTTATTTTGCCGTACTCAAAGATGAAGATAATTTGAGTTATAGCGAAGCTTCCAAAGTGGCTTTTGGCGAACAACTAGACCAAATACGTCAACAATATAATGTCGGTTTAAAAACAATAACCGATGTTTATACAGCACAAGCATCTTATGATTCAGCTATTGCTGCTTATATTGGTGCGCAAACACAATTAGCAAATGATAGAGAAAATTTACGGGTCATCACTGGAAAATATTATCCAGATCTCGCAGCTCTCAGCGAAGATTTTCCATTACTAACACCACAGCCTGCAAATATTGAAACATGGGTAGATATTGCTAAGCTGCAAAACTGGGCAATTAAATCCGGACAATACGGTGCTGATGCTGCGCGCCAAACTATTCGTCAACAATTTGCCGGTCATTTACCAACAGTCAGCGTTCAAGGCACGATGGACAGGTTATACACCGATAACATTAACGGTTATAACAATTTCGAAATTAGAAATGGGCCAGGAACAGAAACAGACAGAGCAATTGCACTTAACATTAACATGCCTATTTTTGCTGGTGGCGGTGTTGTTGCTGAAACAAATCAAGCGGTATATAACTACCAACTTGCACAACAGCAATTGGAACAAACTGTTCGCAACACTATCAATACTGCACGTCAAAGTTATCTTGGTATCATTTCTGGAATTAGTCAGGTCAAAGCAGATAAGCAAGTTATCAAATCAACCATTAGTTCATTGAATGGCTTGGAAGCAAGTTATCGTGTGGGTACAGAAACATTGGTTGATGTGTTAAATCAACGACAAAAAGTTTTTCAAGCTCAAACGCAATATGCGACAGATCGTTACGCTTTTGTAAATAATATATTTGCATTAAAGCAAGCAGCAGGCACATTAAGTTTTGATGATTTGCGCGCAGTAAATGTATGGTTGATTGAAAAACAACATAGTAAAAAATCAATGTACGGCTATAAGAAAAAGATCAAGAAAGAGAAAATAACTTCTGAGGTGTGAACTACAACCTCTCTATCATCTCGGTGTTATTGCTGAA
>DAIEGU010000147.1 GCA_027356065.1 Gammaproteobacteria bacterium | reverse complement strand
CCTCCTCAGGGCGAACGGGGATTTAGCAACACATTACTTAACCTATACAATTCTGAAGCCTATCCCAGCATTGCAGCAGATTCACAATAGCTTCGGATGAATGGCAAGAGGAAATCTAGAAAGGAAAACAACCTGGGCCGCAATGCGGCCCAAGCACTCATTCAATTACTGAGCTGGTGTGGTGGTTGTTGTGGTGCTGCTAGCAGGAGCGCTGTTGTCAGGGGTAGCTGGCGCTGTTGTTGTCGTGCTGCTAGTCGTACCTTCTGGCGTTGTTGTCGTTGTGGTGCTGCTAGAGCCGGTTTCTGGCATTGCTGGTGCTGGTGCCATTGTTCCACTGTTATCAGCTGGTGCAGTTGTAGTGGTTGTGGTGGTGCTGCTGGTGTTGTCAGCTACTTGTGGCTTTACTTCAGCAGATGCAGTAGCGTCAGCAGTTTGTTGAGGAGCAGCTTGTTCAGTTGTAGCTTGTGTGTTGGATGTTAATGCAGCTGATGGTGTTGATTCATCAGTTGTTGGTTTTTCTTCGCCTTTCGAACAAGCAGTGATTCCAATAGCACATGCAGCAACGAGAGCAGCAACGAGAAGATTTTTACGCATAGTAGATGTTCCTTTTAAATAAATTAGCCCATGTTCATGTCACCACATACTCTGAAAGAGACATGTGGCCAGGTAATAAACCCAAGTGTAAAAAATCGTATATTATCCGAATTTAATACGGGAGCAAAGAGCTCATCACTAAATTCAATCGTTAAATATAGTTAAGTATACTTGGACGTTATTTAGCGAAATGCTGCAATATCCAAGTCAAAAGCACGCCTGCCGTTGCCAGCAATGCCATTAATTGTAATAGCGTGAATGACTTAATTCGGTAAGCACGTAAATCATTTTTATTATTTTGCTGCATTAAAAATACCTCTGTCTCATAGCTTCTTTAGCCAATAATAATGTTGTATTTGCCACTTCATTTGCTCTTGCCGTTCCTTCCCGCAATACGGTTTGTACATAATGCAGGTCTTTTTCCAGCTCCAAACGACGTCTTCGAATAGGATCGATAAATGCGACCAGAGCGTCAATCAAGGATTTTTTACATTCCACATCGCCGATTGTACCATTTCGATACCGCTCTTTTGCTTCTTTTACCCATGCTTTATCAGGATTAAACGTATCATGAAAAATCCAAAGCGGGTTATTTTCAATCGTGCCCTTATCTGTTGGCTTTAATCGTTTGGGATCGGTGTACATAGACATCACTTTCTTTTTAATCGTATCAGCATCATCACTTAAAAAGATGGCGTTATTTAAAGACTTCGACATCTTTAACAAATTTCCACTCGCATCAGGGCCTCCTAAGCCCACCAAACGTTTTGAACGTCCTAGCTTGGTATGCACAATAGGAAACACGCCTCCTTTTGCAATATAATCCGCATCCTCAGTATGTGGGTCAACCTGGCAATAAACTTGATTAAATCGTCGTGCCACTTCTCGTGTCATTTCAATGTGCGGAACCTGATCTTCGCCCACAGGCACAATATCCGGCCTAAATACTAAAATATCTGCCACCTGCCCAATCGGATAAAGCAAAAATCCCATACTATAGTTATCGCCCAAGCCTTTGTCGCGGATCTCATCTTTAATAGTGGGATTACGCATGAGCCGTGGAAAAGGAATTAGCATGCTGAAAAAAAATGTCATCTCTGCAATAGCACCGATTTCTGATTGCAGAAAAATAGCACTGCGATTGGGATCAATCCCTGCGGCAAGATAATCAATTGCTATATCCATCGTGCTTTGGTGAATTTCCGCCGGTTTCTCAACACGCGTTGTAAAAGCATGGACGTTCGCAATAATAAAGTAACAATCATAATCGTTTTGCATGTGCACACGATTTTCTAACGATCCCACCCAATGGCCTAAGTGTAACCGCCCTGTCGGTGTATCGCCCGTCAATAAACGTGGTTTATGTTGATTCATCATTCGTTGTAACTCTCTTTGCTAAGTGATAGGCAACTTGGCCTGCTTTCTCTTTTTTTAATAACTGCCAGTTTGAAGGCAAGTCATTATCCTCGATTGGCTCTTGCGCTTCCAGATAGATATAAGCTGTTTTGGCTAAAAAACCATTTGCTTCAAGAAACTGACAGCATGATATCAGTAAATTGGATTGATAAGGCGGATCCAGAAATACAATGTCAAATGGCCGATCTGGTTTTTGTAATTGATTAGGCACAGTCGCTCGATAGATACGTACATTTTCTGCCCCGAATGTCATTAGCTCTTCTTTTAATAGTGAAATGACTGCGCTCGATTGATCTACCATTTCAACATAACTTGCCTCACGCGATAACGCTTCAAAACCAAGCACGCCACTGCCTGCAAACAAATCAAGGCAACGAGCTGCCACAATGTGTGGCGCAAGCCAATTAAATAATGTCTCACGTATGCGATCAGGTGTTGGCCGCAAGTCTTTTATATCAGGCACTTTTAAGCGTCTTCCACGCCACTTGCCGGCAATAATGCGTACAAATCCAGGTTTCATTTGTTTCTCTTCTATTCGTGTTATTGCTGTGATTAATCTCGGTGTCATGCCATCCGCACGTTCTTTGTGCGAGGTGGCATGACACCAAAGCTAGCAATGACGACACTTCTTCTTTAACTATGCTAATATTGGCGCAATTTTTTGAGATTAGAAATAGAAAGGATAGAGAATGTTTGATTTTCTCAAGCGCAAAAAAACAGATACCACTGATAAAACAGAAGCAGAAATACCTGCTATTGCCGAAGTCACTCAAGACGCTACTCAAGGTGATAAGCCAGGAGATGCGCCAGCCAGTTTTTTTGCTCGATTAAAACAAGGCCTCGCTAAAACCCGCGCTAATCTTACATCAGGCATTGCGAATTTATTCTTAGGTAAAAAAGAATTAAACGTAGATCTATTAAATGAAATAGAAATGCTACTTTTAACTGCAGATGTGGGTGTTGAAACAACAGACCAATTGATTAAAACCCTCACGCAAAAATTAGCACGCAACGAATTAAGTGATGCTGCCGCTGCCCAAAAATGCTTACAAGATGAAATGAAACAAATTTTAAAACCGTGTGATGTTTCTCTCGATATACCTGCTAATATTAGTCCCTACGTGATACTCGTTATTGGCATAAATGGTTCAGGTAAAACCACAACCATTGGTAAGTTAGCCAAATATTATCGTGAAACCGGAAAACAAGTCATGCTAGCCGCGGGCGATACTTTTCGTGCTGCAGCAATTGAACAATTACAAATTTGGGGTGAGCGCAATCAAATACCTGTTGTTGCTCAACAACCAGGCGCTGACACCGCAGCTGTTATTTACGATGCGATGGAAGCAGCGAAAGCCCGTAAAACTGATTTATTAATCGCAGATACGGCCGGCCGTTTGCATACCCAATCAAACCTGATGGCCGAGCTGCAAAAAGTAAAACGTGTTCTAACCAAACTAGACGCGACCGCCCCTCATGAAACCCTCATCGTGTTAGATGCCACCCTAGGCCAAAATGCGCTCAACCAGGTCAAACAATTCAATGCAGCCATGAAAGTCACCGGTATTGTCCTTACCAAACTGGATGGGACGGCCAAAGGCGGGATTATTTTTGCTATTGCCAAAGAAACCCGAATTCCAATCAGATTTATTGGAATAGGAGAAGGAATCAATGACTTGCGTCCGTTCAAGGCCGATGAATTCGTCGATGCACTCTTTAGTGCTTAAATTATATTTCGCTAAATAAACTATACTATTGGAACAGCAGCTTAAATTTTAGTACTATTTACCCCTTATTTCTTCAGACTAACCATGGGCCTCTCATGAATACGACCATGAATACAAGCTTACAAATTGCTGATATTCGTCTGCCAGTAAATAGCCTGGAAGCATATGTTCATTATGTTAATCAAATCCCCATGCTCACCCCCGAAGAGGAACATGAGCTTGCGGTTCGATTACAAAAAAACAATGAATTGGCAGCCGCTAAACGTCTAATCTTGGCGCACCTGCGTTATGTTGTTCGCGTGTCTAAAGGTTATATGGGTTATGGCTTGCCGCTTGCTGATTTAGTCCAAGAAGGCAATATTGGTCTTATGAAAGCCGTTAAGCGCTTTAATCCTGATATGGGCGTGCGCTTGGTCACGTTTGCAATGCACTGGATCAAAGCTGAAATTCACGAATACATTTTGCGTAACTGGCGTATTGTTAAAGTTGCGACAACCAAATCACAGCGTAAACTCTTCTTCAACTTGCGTAATCTTAAAAAGCGTCTTGGCTGGATGACCCAACAAGAAGTCAACGAAATTGCTTCCGATTTAGGTGTTAAACCTGAAACAGTGCGTGAGATGGAAATGCGTCTTGCTACATCCGATGCTTCTTTCGATGGATATAATGATCACGATGATGATGAATTGAGTTTTGCACCGGCCGGATTTTTAGAAGATACACGTTACAATCCAGCGCAAGAATTAGAAAAAGCAGATTGGGCTGAACAATCAAGCGATATGCTGCATCATGCCATCAAACAATTAGATGAACGTAGCCAAGAAATCATTCGTTATCGCTGGTTGGATGAAAATAAATTAACGTTACAAGAGTTGGCTGACAAATACAGCATTTCTGCAGAGCGTGTACGCCAACTCGAAAAAAATGCGATGAATAAACTTCGTGCTGCAGTAGAAAAAGCTGCATAGCGGTACCTCGATGAAAATGAAATGGGACTGAAAATCTCACAACATATCGGAATAAAATGCAAAGCGTGGCAAACCATATTGAGAAAAACAATCAAACGCAGCATACACAAAAGGTTTTGGCCCACTTGCATAAACTTGAGCACAAGAAAGCTTAGGATAATCCATCACTGCTAACTCATGTAACGTCTTATAATCTTGCAAAGAAGTGTTTCTTATCACTAAAGTAAATTTAAAATCTGATTCTTCTTGCCACTTCGTTAACAATGATTGCAAATAAAAATGTTGATGGCGCGGAACGCTCCAATACAAATGAATAGACTGTTTTGCAGTTGATTGCTTTAATGCTTCAATGACTGCTTTAATTGGCGCAAATCCAGTATTGTGCGCTAAAAATATGATGGGTGAATTTATTTGTAATTTATCACTTGTGCAATGTCCAAACGGCCCGCGTAATTTCCATTCTTTATGTTCTTTCGCAACGCGTAACAATTCATTCGCATTATAATTGTCCGGCGAATGATACAAATGAAATTCCAATGTCTTATCTTTATTTGGTGCGCATGCAATTGATAAAGGTGATGAATATTCGTTCTGAATAACATGCACATATTGTCCTGCATTATAAGATAGTGATTGCATCACAGGCTGCAATACGATTTCTGAAATGTATTGGGTTAATTCATGAATTGCTGAAACGCGGTAGCGATAAACACTATCGTCAGAGTGAATTTGAATGTCTTTTTTCACAGATGTATTCATTGGATTATGCAACTTGAGCAGCTGATCCCCGAAGATGAGTCGCTTCGCTAATTAATGCAAGCCTGACTGCTTCAAGCTTAGACATTTTGGCAGCGCGTAATACTTCATAGACTTCAGCTAATTTAGTTAAAATATCTGCTTTTTTCGTTTTATCTTCGCGCGTTATTTCTGACATCTCACGAACTTCGCGCAATAAACGAGCTATTTCTTCCCAATTATAAGCAGCAGCTTGATCACGTGGTACAGAACGTTTTTTCTCAGTAGTTTCTGAGCCTGGATTTACCTCAAGAACAATCGCTTTATAACGCTCAGCAGCTTCCATTAAGATTTCGACACGCTCAAGTAGCGTACCTTTTTGCGCATCATCTGAATGGGGATAAAATGTTAACGGCATGCATCCTCCTCGTTATTATTCTTTTCTTATCACATCGTTCCGGCCATGGGAAATATTAATGGTGTATATTTTTAGTATAGTCTTTTTGTTCCATTTTTTACCTGAATTTTAGTGTAAAATTTGCACAATTATCTACTAAGTCATTGAACGCATCTTGTCTAAACATCGATAATTCAGCGCTTCAGCAACATGTTTCTCATTAACTATAGCCTGACTTTCTAAATCTGCTATGGTCCTCGCGACTTTAATGACCCTATGATACACACGAGCTGACAGATTAAACTTGCTCATTACCTGATTCAATAGCTGCCTTGCTATTGAAGTTAATTCAGCAAACTGCTCAAGCTCAGAAACTGTCAGCAGCGAATTGCATTTGCTTTGCCTTGTAAATTGATATTGTCTTGCTGACACAACACGGCGTCTAATACTGTCACTGCCGATATTTTCTTTCTCTGCTGTCATTGCCAGAGCTTCTGGTTGTAGCCGTGCAACTTCCACATGCATATCAATACGATCTAAAAGCGGACCAGAAATTTTTGCCCTATAACGCCTAATCTGTTCTTGGGTACATTGACACTCATCTGCTTTACTTCCTGCATAACCACAAGGACAAGGGTTCATGGCTGCAATTAATTGAAACATAGCAGGAAACGTTGTTTGATAAGCAGCGCGAGAAATAGTAATACACCCTGATTCTAATGGTTCACGCAAACACTCAAGTACGTGACGATTGAATTCAGGCAACTCATCAAGAAAAAGTACACCATGATGTGCTAATGATATTTCACCAGGTTTAGGCGGACGACCACCACCAACTAATGCAACGCCTGAACTACTGTGATGCGGAGAACGAAAAGGTATCGCTCTCCATTTGTATGGATCAAATCCATTTCCACTGACTGATGCAATCGCTGCAACTTCCAATGCTTGCTCATCATTCATAGGCGGCAAAATAGAAGTCAGTCTGCTTGCTAACATAGTTTTGCCGGTACCAGGCGGCCCAATAAAAAGCGCACTATGACGACCAGCTGCTGCAATTTCTAATGCACGTTTTGCATGCGGCTGGCCTTTTACATCAGTTAAATCTAAATTTTTAGTTGTTATATCTACTTTATTTATCTGTTTACAAATTGAAAGTGAATGTTCCTTTTTAAGATGAGCACAAACGTCTAATAAATGATTGGCAGAAAATATATTGGCACTTGATATGAGCGCTGCTTCATCTGCATTTTTGGTTGGTACAATTAATTGTCTTCCTGATTGATGTGCAGCCAATACAACAGGTAAAACACCGCGTATAGCACGCAACTCACCTGACAATGCTAATTCACCAACAAATTCATACTCACCTAGCATTTCACTAGGGATTTGTTGCGATGCAGCCAAAATACCTAAAGCAATCGGCAAATCAAATCGACCGCCTTCTTTAGGTAAATCAGCAGGAGCTAAATTAATCGTGATACGTTTTGCTGGAAACTCAAATCGAGTATTAAGTAATGCGCTGCGCACACGATCTTTACTCTCCTTCACTGCGGCTTCTGCAAGACCCACAATACTTAATCCTGCCATACCATTTGAGATATGAACTTCTACAGTAACAAGCGGTGCAGAAATGCCGCTTGTTGCTCGACTATAAACAATAGCGAGTGCCATGAGGTTTTTCCTTTTGATGATTGTCATGCCAGCGAAGGCTGGCATCCA
>DAIEGU010000076.1 GCA_027356065.1 Gammaproteobacteria bacterium | reverse complement strand
TCAGGCCTGACTTGTTGACTTTCTTGCTAATGCTAAAGTCAACAAGTCAGGCCTGACCCCAATATTAAATCTGCAACACTTCCTTCACAAACGGTATAGTTAATCTTCTTTGTGCGGCAAGTGATGCTCTATCTAAAGCATCTAATGCTGCAAATAAAGTACCCATATGCCTTGGGCAATGCGTCAAAATATATTTACCTACTTCTTCTGATAATGTAATGCCTCGCTGATTGGCTCGCATGGTCAACACCGATAATTTTTCAGCATCAACCAGTGAATGTAATCGATATACAATGCCCCATGACATGCGTGATACCAAATCAGCTAACGTTAAATTAATTGCTTTAGGTAAATCGTGTGCAGCAACAATAATGTGCCCACCTGCATCGTAAATACGATTATACAAATGAAAAATAGCTTCTTCCCATTCAGCAACCCCTGCGATTGCATGCAAATCATCGATACAAACCAATGATAACGCCTCCAATCCATTCAATATTTCTGGCGATAAAGCAGCTAAATTACCCAGTGGAAGATAAACCGATGTCAATTTATGTTGATAGGCATAGTGACAAGATGCTTGTAATAAATGACTACATCCTTGTCCACGTGTACCGCAAAGATAAATAAATCGTTCACCATCTCCTTTTGCTGTTTTTTTTAATTCAGAAATAATTTCTGAATTTTTGCCAGCAAAAAAATTATCGAATGTCGCTTCATCTTTTAAACTTAAACCTAATGTTAATTGTGCAGATAACTTATGCATCATTGGCCCTTTCTAATGCACCCATTCATAAACAAGTTTATTTTTTGTAGTATCTTGTGATTTTAAAATTAAATGCTGATTCATCGTCGGATTTTGCTCAAAGTTAGACATGGATCCTTGCACTTCTACAGAAAGACTGACTGTATCACCAGACACTTGCGCTAGTTCAACTTGCTTTACTTGTGTCAGTTTTTTTAGATAATCCATGAGATTGATTAAATCATCACGCTCTTTCACATTCGCCACTTCTAATTCCAACAATGATGATGGGGATACAATTTTTTCTACGTATTGTTTAGCTAATGTTTGACTCACTTGACTCAAAACTGTCGCAATGATGTTATCTATTTTTTCATTTGAGATAATCCAATTCCACTGATTCCCTCCCAATACAAGTTGCCATTCACTTCTAAACATATTATCGCTTTCGTCAATTCTTCCAATTAAAAGCGCATCAGGTGCATACCGTTTCCCTGCTGCTTGCAACAATGATATATCTGGTTTATGCACATCAAGAACAGTGACTTTGTCCATGTCTGTCATATCCATCATGGGAAAAATAAGCGGTAACCCATATGATTTTCCCCGCTGCTTCATTATCGTTAAAAGATTGCCTGGCGATTCATTGCCTATAATTTCACTTTGCTCTCCTTTTGAGTAAACCAACCAAACTAATGTCAGCGGTCTTTCTTCATTCAAAGGCGCAGTCGTTATTTTTACTTTTTTGAGCAGCGTTGCGATATCTGATTTGCTAAAACGAATTTGCAAAATATATTGAGAATCATTCGTTGGCTGATAACTATATTCCTGGACAAAGTAAGCTGCTCGCTTAAGATTGGATTTGATCACTGGATTTTTATCGATAGCAAAATCACCACTTACTTTGATCAACACTTGAATGAGACCTTGTTTAATTGCCTGCTCTCTGTCCGCATCCGTTTGCGTCATGACCGGCACTTCTGCCTGATAAAGACTAGTCATCTTTACTGCCCAAGCAGTAGATACAAAAAACGTGGCCAGGATAAAGGTTATCAATAATCTGGTCATAAAAAAGTTCAACATCCGGTTTAATTCCTTTATCGCCTTGTTGGCATGACGAATTCAAAATCGCGCTTATTATAACGTAAACCTCTCGTTCTTCACATTTACCTGTGATAGATTTTGCACTCTTTACAAATAGCCTAATAACCCATGAACTTTTCGCAAAATAATCAGCCGTTATACCCTAAAGCCACGTCATGGTGGATAGATACTCTATTTTTATGTATTGTCCTTGGCAGCTTATTTTTCATCATGTTAGGCATAAGACCTTTGTTCACGCCAGATGAAGGCAGATATGCAGAAATCGCAAGAGAAATGGTAGCATCCGGCGATTATGTCACTCCGTATCTCAATAGCATTAAATATTTTGAGAAACCCATTTTCTTTTATTGGTTAGGCGCACTTTCTATCAAGATCGGCGGTCTTAATATAGGGTCTTTACGCAGCATTAATGGCTTATTGGGCTTGATAGGTTGTCTACTCACCTACTTCACTGCGAGACAACTTTATGGCCGCAAAACAGGTCTTTTATCAGCACTCATTCTTGGCACCAGCATTCTTTATTTTGTGATGGCGCATACTATCAGCTTGGATTTACCCGTCACTGTTTTTCTATCTGCCACACTCTATGCTTGTTTGCTTGGCGCCGAAGAACCTAACACGAGAAAAAGCTGGTTTTTCTTTCTAGCCGCATCGGTTGCTGCAGCGTTAGCTGTATTAACCAAGGGATTAATAGGCATTGTCTTTCCGGCCATGATTGTCGGGGCCTGGATAATACTGATGCAAGAATGGCGGCTTTTAAAGCCATCACTCCTTTTATCTTGTCTGCTTATATTTCTTATTGTTGCAGCTCCATGGCATATTATCGTCGGAATGCGCAATCCTGAATTTTTTTATTTTTATTTCATTGAACAACATTTCTTACGCTACGCGACCATGGACATAGGCCATTATCAACCGATCTGGTTTTTTATTCCTTGTTTAATACTCGGATTTTTTCCGTGGATAGTTTTTCTACCACAAACAATTTGCGCAAGCTTGCCGAGTTCATTTAAAAATCTTAGTGCAAAAAGAACTGAATTATTTTTCTTATTATGGGCAATCATTATTTTTGCTTTCTTTTCTTTTTCAAAATCAAAACTGATTCCATATATTTTGCCAGTGATACCACCACTTTCTATTTTAACTGCGCGATATCTTGCTAATCTGCAAAAAGTATCAAAGTTTTTTATTGTCAGTTTTGTTGCATTGACTCTCATTGCCATCACAATTGCCTATACTTTTTATTTACATATTCAATACGGCATATTGGCTGATCCTATCAAAGCAAAATATTATTTAACTCTAGCTGCAAGCGTGTTAGTCGCAGGAACATTCATCACATTAATAATTTCACATAACAAAAATACATCCATTTCTATGTTGATCATCACCATGTGGTTTTTCTTGTTGATCGCCCTTGCCAGCATTCCTTCCATCGATACTCGCACCATACGACCGCTAGCCATGGCATTAAAACCTATGTTAAAACCACAAGATGATGTCATTACCTATAATCGCTATTATCAGGATTTGCCATTTTATCTAGAACGACGTATCAGCATTCTCAATTGGCAAAATGAATTAACGTTTGGCATGCAACATCAACAGACTGATGATTGGATGATAAATAATCAAACATTTTGGCAACGCTGGCACAGTAATCGACGTGTATATCTTTTCCTTGGCTCAGATGATTATCAGTCACTGCAAAAAAATCATACAAAAGAAACTTTTTATCTTTTGAACAAAACATCGAATAATGTATTAATCAGCAATCAAAAACCTTGAATCAAAGAGATATCCTTGACTTGCTAAGCTATTGAGTTATATTGCAAGAATGGATAGCTAAAACGGAGGCAGCAAAGCTGAACGGAATATGCTGATCAAATCACAACTCATCGGCGAACTCAGCAAACACTTCCCTCACCTTCCCGAAAAAGACATTGCGCTCGCTGTTAATCACATTATCGAACACATGAGCGGAACGTTAAGTCAGGGTGGAAGAATTGAGATTCGCGGCTTTGGCAGTTTTAATCTTCATTACCGCCCACCTCGTCGTGCTCATAACCCTAAAACAGGCGAGAAATTGGTAACCAACCCAAAATATGCCGTGCACTTTAAACCAGGTAAAGAATTAAGGGAAAAAGTGAACAGCAACCGCCATCTTCCTATTGAAACCGTATCTGCAGAAGATTTAGAAGACGAGACAGAATAACGTTCCTTTCATCACGTACTAAAACAGATGCTGATCCAGCATCTGTTTTTTTATAATCTTCACAGAATACCATGATTCAATTATGCAATATCGTGTGCCAACTATCACATACACGGATAGTCTGAGCTGTTACTTTTTACCTGCATATTACTACTGCACCTTTTAATAAAAACATCCAATTTCTTTATGATTGGATTACTAAACATAGAGAATGCGCCAAACTTACCACGGGGTTTTATTATCTCAGGTGTGTTAGACATTTCATCAGCAACAGCTTTAACAGCTTCAATGCTTTTTGCTTGCCGTAATTCTATTGCTAATCCTTCGGTTTTTTTTGATACAGCAGACGTGTAACTCATTTCAGCGACTAGCATAGTTGTTAATTCATTCTTAGCTTCCAAAAATTGGCTGCTCTCATTAATCAATTGGAGCAATGCATCATTATGTCCTTGCAAATCTTCTAATGAAGTAGTTTCATTAAGCGCATCTATGTTGTAAAAAATATTTTTAATCAAATCTTTTATATCTTTTTGTACTAAACAATCTTCTCGGTTCGCAAATGATTCTAATTTTTTAATTTCTATAAGAAGATCGCTTACTAACTTCGCTCGAATTCTAATGAAATCTTTTGCGTTACTAATTGCTGAAACAATTAACTCGTCATCACTAAAATTTTTTTCTGCTTTGGCAGAAATACGCTTAACAAACAATTCAGCCATTTTACGAAAATCGATATGCATCTTCGATTCGTCCTGTTCTTTTTGAAAGGCAATTGCATGCAACTCAATTACCACTCTCAATTTCGCATCAAATATGGCGTTTTTTAAAGCTTCCTGAGTTTTAGGACCAGCTATAACAGTAGTCATCACCTGATCAATAAAACTTGCACTCGCATCCTCTGCAGCGGAATGACATTCTGCTGCATGGTTTCTAATAAATTCTGTATTTTCTTGAATTTTATTTAACGTAGTAAATATAGACAATGAAAGCCGTTCGAAATCAATCAATAACGCAATGCTAGATTCAATAAATGATTGAGATAGTGCCGTAAATCGATGTTGGACTGCATCCTGAGTAGCTTTATCACTTATTTTGACTAAATAAGCTTGTCCACGTTGGATTAGAAGCATGCTCACTGTTTCCGCATAAGCTCGCCTCAACTCATCATTCACTGAACTAGCACCTGGCTGTAGAGTTATTTGGCTATTATTTTTTATAGTTATTCGACTTCTAGCATGTTGAATATAAGCTTCTTTATCTTCTGGCCAGGTAAACTTATTAATATAGGGTTCAGCAACAGAATTTATCAAATTTAGTTTTTTCTGCAATGTTGGCTTCATAATCGTTTTATATGTTATTTATTTAGGGATATCAGATGTTTTGAATAAATTGAAGAGCTAAAGCTTAATATATAAATATTAAGCAAACATTAACTAGACAACCATTAGGATTGTATTGATAGGCCAGGTAATTCGCTGACAGAATTATAGCTATTGCGCCATCGATATCCAAAGCGTTGGAATTTTAACTTGGTCTATTATAATTAGTAACTTGTTTTTTATTAGTGCACTTTTTAATAAAAGATTCTAATTTCTTTTTGATTGGGTTTTCAAACAAAGATAATGCGCCAAACGTACCGTGGTTTTTTGTCACTACAGACGTCTCGGATATTGCAATAGCAACCTTTTTGACTTCTTCAATATTCTTTGTTACCTCTAGGCTTAACACTAAACCTTCGGTTTGTTTTTTTGATTTTTTAGACATGTAGCTCATTTCAATGGCTAACATACAGGCTAATTCATTCTTGGCAGCCAAAAATTGTTTTTTCTCATTAATTAATTCGAAACTTTTTTCATCAACTTCTTGCAATACGTCTAATGAAGTAGCTTGATCAATTTCATTTACTACATCCATAATAATTTTAATCAACTCTTCTACATCTTTTTGCACTAAGCAATCTTCTTGTTTAGCAAATGATTTCAGCTTGCTGCTTTCAGCAAAAAGACGCTCTATTAATTGCACCCGATATTCGATGACATATTTTGCATGATTAAATGCTGCAACAATCATATCATCACGAAAATTTACTTTTGCTTTTTCAGAAAGATTCTGGACAAAAAACTTGGCTGTGTTGCGAAAATCAACCAACACTTTCTCACTTAAATCTTTATTATTTTTTTCGTATGTAATTGCATGCAAATCAATTCTCATCATTAATTTTGTATCAGAGATAGCACTTTCTACACTATCCTTGGTTATAGAATTCGCAATGATAATGCTCTTCACTACCTGATCAACAAAACCCATAGCAATTGCATTTGCATCTTTTGCAGAATAATTACATTTTATTGCTAGTTTTTTAATAAATTCTGCATTTGTTTGAATTTCATTTAGTATAGAAAAAATACTAGATGAAAGATCATCAAAGGTAGCTGATAAATCAATGTTCGATATTATAAACGCGCTTGCTAATTTATCGAAATTTTCTTTCAACGTATCTCGAGTAAGTTTATTATTTATTTTACTAACATAATTTTTTACATGAGTTTCCAAAAGAGTTATTGCAGTTTGAGCATAAGCTTTTTTGCATTCATCATCAGTTTGCACTGATAACTGCCTGACATTTGCAATATAAGCATCTTTATCTTCTTGTTTGGTAAATTTATCAATATACGGTTGAGCAGCTGAAGTATTTAATCGTTTTGCGCGTACAAATTCTTCCAGATAATTAGGTGAATCATGAATTGGGGCAGTGTACTGAAGAGATTTTTTATTTTCATCAGTCTCAACAACGTCTTTAGCTTCCTCAACAAACTCAACAAGTTCTTTAGCTTCATCAATAAACATCATCATTTGGTTTAAAAAATTAAAATCTAATAAATTATTTTCACGGAAGAACATAAGGAATGGTACGACATTTTGTGGTCCAGGCAAAAAATGTCCACTATGTCCGCTCAAACCTGTAACCTTACCACCTTCCCTTGCAGAGATTACTCCAGCAAATAAAGAAGCCTTACCAAGACTTGAATGATGGAATACATCCTGCTGAGTACTTCCTGCAAACATCCCCCCATCCGATGAAACAATAAAAATAGCGCTCTTAGACGTACCATGGGCATTATAGTCAGCAGTTGTGACAAAATCTGTCAAAATAAGATTACCGTCATGTTGATTGACGATTATCTTACTTAACTTGCCTTGATTAATAAATATTCGATAATTTTCTCTTTCTTCAGGAGTTGGACGTTTAACATTTTTTTCTTTATCCGAATCAGCTTTTTTCTTATCTACAAGGCGAAGCCTTTTCTGTCCAAATAACTTGAGATTACGTGCATTTATAGTTTTTACATAAGCTTTGCGTGCTGCCTTATCCGTTGGATAAGATTCAAATTTATCAAAATTTACCTTAGTAACTGCTGGCACAGGCCATGGCATATACGTAGGATCAATCTTCTTATATTTTCTTCGTAACTCAGCTTTTTCTTTTAATTCTTCTTCATTTTTAGCATTAACAATCGCTGAAGCAAACGTAATAGCACTAGCTCGAAATTCTTGCCAAATATTATCAGCCGGGTTAGCCTCTATATACTTATCGTATGCAGCTATAAGATCCATAAGCGCATCAAAGCGGTCATAAATTAATTTCGCCTTGTGAACAGCTGTTAAAGCAGCAGTTACTGCCGCATTTTCTGTACCTGGAGTCGCACCTTCCCATTCTTCAGGTGTTAAAATAGACGCCAAAATAACTTGAGATCTCATAAAGTTTTGTGTGCTTATGTTAATTAATATGATCTAAGTATACAGTCTTAGAAAAAATAAAAATTAACGAAAACTTAAGAAAATAAAATACTAATAATCATTAGGTTATGAGATTATTAGAAAGAGTTAGTTAACCAACTCTTTCTGACAGAATAGACGTGCAGATTAAATATTATGTAATTGGAAGGGTAACGCCTTTCTGGCCTTGATATTTCCCACCACGGTCTTTATAAGATGTTTCACACTCTTCATCTGACTCAAGAAATAATAATTGCGCTACACCTTCATTCGCATAGATTTTTGCTGGCAGCGGCGTGGTATTAGAAAACTCTAGGGTAATATGCCCTTCCCATTCCGGCTCAAGCGGTGTCACATTCACAATAATGCCGCAACGCGCATAAGTTGATTTGCCTAAACAAATTACCAATACACTACGTGGTATACGGAAATATTCTATGCTGCGAGCAAGCGCAAATGAATTTGGCGGAATAATACAAACATCTGAGGTCACATCAACAAAACTTTCTGGTGTAAAATTTTTGGGATCAACAATCGCAGAATTAATATTAGTAAATATTTTAAATTCATTTGAACAACGAATATCGTATCCGTAACTTGATGTACCATGCGATACCGTTTTTCCTGATGTTCCATTTCTAACTTGTCCAGGTTCAAACGGGGTAATCATGCCCTCAGCAGCCATACGACGTATCCATTTATCTGATTTTATACTCATTGCATCCTCTTATTTATCATGCTTAACAACAATCTTAGGGAATTTCGCGGAATAATCTTTTGTTTGCAACGCCAACTTTGCCGCCACATTGCGAGCAATCTCATAAAATGCTTTTGTATAATGACTATCTTTAGCTTGGATCACAGGTGGATTGCCATTATCTGTCATTTCACGAATATTAATATCCAGTGGAATATGTCCCAACACTGCATCACCAAATTCTTGTGCTAGTTTTGCAGCACCGCCTTCGCCAAAAATTTTATCTTCATGCCCACAATGCGGACAGTGATAAATACTCATGTTCTCGACAATCCCCAAAATTGGAACATTTAATTTATGAAACATTTCGCATGCACGCCGCACGTCAATGAGCGCTAAATCCTGAGGTGTCGTCACAATCACTGCACCACTAACCGGAATTTTTTGGCAAAGCGTCAATTGAATGTCACCCGTCCCAGGCGGTAAATCAACAATTAAATAATCGAGTCCGTACCAATGCGTATCATGTAAAAGCTGCTGCATTGCCTTTCCTATCATAGGGCCTCGCCATACCATAGGTGCATGTTGGTCTACTAAATAACCAATCGACATTGATTGAATACCGTGGCGTTCAATCGGCAGCAAACTGCCATCTTCAAGTTTAGGCCGCAACCCCGATGTACCTAACATGGCTGGCTGACTAGGCCCATAAATATCCGCATCCAACAAACCAACATGCGCACCTTCTTGCGAAAGTGCTAAAGCCAAATTAATCGCCACGGTGGACTTACCCACCCCACCTTTACCCGAGGCAACAGCAATAATGTTT
>DAIEGU010000071.1 GCA_027356065.1 Gammaproteobacteria bacterium | reverse complement strand
AGTGTCCGTTTTTTCGGGGCGAGATCAAATCGAAATGAATATCAAAAAAAACAACTTTTAAATATGCCAGCTAAGCAAGTTGAATTTCTGTTAGACGCGCTTGAAGATTATATTAAATCCTTGAGAACGAAGGCATTGGAGGATGTATTTTATAAAGGTCTAGATACAGAGGAAAAACTCGAGTCTCGACGTATTGCCCTAGAAAATCTAAAAACGCTAAAAGGATTTGATGCTGAAATAACACATTTAAAATCAATACTAGAACAGAGCAAGATAAATGAAAGTAGCCAAGCTACTCACATTACCCAAATTGCTCCGAGAAAGTAATTTAAAATATTTTGCTGTTTAATCTTCACCGAACTTATTATCAATTAATTTTTGTATCGCTTGTAATGCTTCTTGTTCATCATTACCAGTGATAATGACATCGACTGTATTGTCTTTTTGAGCGCCGAGCGTAATGACACCCATGATGCTTTTGCAGTCAACCATGCGGTCGCGATAAATAAGTTCTATTTTACTTTCAAATTTTTTCGCTATATCAACAAGCTTGGCGGCTGCACGTGTGTGCAGGCCAAGTTTGTTTTGAATGGTAAGTTTCTGTCTGATCATATTAGCGATGACTATCAATTATTTTTTCTTTAAATTTGGTAATTTGTCCTAGTAACTTATCGACTAGTGTTTCCACCGCTTTATACATGTCTTCTTCTTTTGCGCTAGCATGAATTTCACTACCTTGCATATGTACGGTTGCTTCTGCGATATGATTAATATTTTCAACATGAAATGTAACATGCACATTGCTAATGTGATTGTAACGTTTTTCCAACGATTGAAATTTTTCAGTAGTAAATGTTTTGAGAGCAGGTGTGACTTCTAAGTTACGACCAACAAAATGTAATTGCATTATAGTTATCTCCTAAAAACAGTTGTTTAAAATAGTTATTCTCTTTTAGATCTTTCACTGCACTTAGCAAGTTATTGTTGTCATCTTGTCATCCTGAGGAATGTTTTTTATGACGAAGGATCTGCTTAATTTAAGCAGATCCTTCGTCATAAAAAACATTCCTCAGGATGACAAGATGACAACAATAACCTTCAGGTATTACAAATCAAACTCTTCACCTAAATATACTGCCCGCACTTCGCTATTGGCTAACACAGCTTCAGGTTTGCCTTCGCAAATTATTTTTCCTTGATTGGCGATATACGCACGTTCACAAATATTTAAAGTATCGCGAACATTGTGATCGGTAATTAAAATGCCCATGCCGCGATTACGCAAATGATTAATGATGCGTTTAACATCTAATACAGAAATTGGATCAATACCTGCAAACGGTTCATCAAGCAAAATAAACTTAGGCTCTGTTGCTAATGCACGTGCAATTTCAGCACGGCGTCTTTCACCACCCGATAAACTCATGCCTAGTGAATCACGAATATGTGTGATACGAAATTCTTCTAATAATTGATCCAGCATTAACTTACGTTCTGCTTTTGTCATTTCAGCGCGTAATTCTAAAATAGCCATAATATTTTGTGCGACTGTGAGTTTGCGAAAAATGGAAGCTTCTTGTGGCAAATAACTAATACCTAATTGAGCACGCAAATGAATAGGTAATTTGGTTATATCTTTATCGTCTAAGAAAATACTGCCGTCATCAGCAGGGATGAGTCCAACCATCATATAAAATGATGTGGTTTTTCCGGCACCATTTGGGCCCAATAATCCAACGATTTCCCCACGATTAATGTGAAAAGAGACATCTTTTACCACGTCACGGGATTTAAATCTTTTCTTCAGATGTTCTGCGCGTAATGTATTAGTCATAAATTATTTATCTGGGTTATAAACAAGGACTGCACGGCCATTTTGCGAAGCAGGTACGGTGATTGTTTGGTCTTGCATATTATAGAGAATTAACTGTCCTTGGAAACTGTTTTCTCCTTGAGTAATGGTGACATTTTTTTCTAGAGTCACATTTGAAACAATAGGAAAAAACTTGATAATCATGGCGTGTGCGTGAATTTCAGGATCACCTACTTTCTGTAACGTCCAATAATGAGCAGGTTCATTCAATCCATAAGCAATCGCTTCTTGGATTTTATGTTGAGTATTATTTTTTGTAACTAATTTATCGGCAGTGATATGTGTTGTGCCTTGATCTATTTTGACATTACCGGTAAATGTATTGATGCCGGTTTTGTAATTATAAATAGTGGAATCAGCAACAATAAATATCCTTGCCTGTTTATCTTCCGGTAAAGCAAAAATCAGTGCGGGAAGAGAAGCAAGTATGGTTAGGAAAACTACTAAATATTTACGAGTCAGGTGCATATTCTCCCCTTGCATCTGATAAGAGCTTGATGTCACCCGTATTCATGTCTGCATGCATGCCTAAAGCGCTTACTATGGTGTTCGGTTGAACGAGTGTAATGTGGTCTTCAGTATCGGCGGTTTGTTTATTAGGATGTACTGTCAAAGTGGGTGTTTTGATCACGGTTGCTGGATTACTTTGATCAGCAGCACGATGGATGATGACATCTTGCCAAAAATGAACATGCTCCATGCCTTGTGAGGCCTTAGCAAATTTCGAAGTAATCAGCCATGGATTCGGTGACTTACGATAAAGAGTAAGATGCGGTTCAACAAATTCCGTTATGTCGTTTTCAACATAGTGAACTAGTTTAGGTGTAACAACTCGCATGCTAGGCCTGCCTAATTTATCCATAATAACGGCAGTGACATCTTCCATAAATGCATCGGGTAAAGACGCAGTTTTTTGCGTCGTTGTTGTTTGTGGATGATATAAAAGAAATGTCGTCCACGCAGCAACAGCGATGGCAATCACCAATCCTATACTGATCAAGATATTTTTATACGGCATACAAAGACATATCGTTATTTTGTGAGGTAGGATTGTATCACAGATTGCAGCTTGTTCTGAGCTTCCAGGATAAATTCACAAGCTTCGCGAACAGCTCCTTTTCCCGGTTTATTTTTCGTTATTAGATCAACGTGTTGCTGCACGATAGCAGGTGCGTTGGGTACGGTAATAGCGAAATTGACCCGTCTTAAAATGGGTAAATCAGGCAAATCATCGCCCATATAAGCAATATCATGATCAGAAAGTTTGAGTTTTTGTTTCAGTTCTTCATAAGCAGGCAGCTTATCGCTATATCCAAGATAGACATACTTGATGTCTAAATCAGCTGCTCGCCTCACAACAGCTTCTGATTGTTTAGCGGTGATAATGGCAACTTCTATGCCGGCTTTCTGTAATAATTTGATGCCTATGCCATCATGGATATGAAATCCTTTGAACTCTGTTCCATTACTGCAATAGTAAATGGCACCTGTCGTCATCACACCATCTACATCTAATATAAGTAAACGAATTGATTTGGCTTTTTCATTCATGGCTTCCATTAGGCAACTCCAGCTCGCAAAATATCGTGAATATGAATAATGCCAATAGGATGCATTTCACTATTAGTGACAATAAGCGCAGTGATTTTAAATGTTTCCATAATATTTAATGCCTCGACTGCCAATAGTTGAGAGCCAATGGTTTTGGGGTCCTTTGACATAATTTCTTGAATTAAGGTTTTTTCGATATCAGGTTTTTTTTCAAAAGTTCGACGCAAGTCACCATCAGTGAAAATACCGATCAATTTGCCTTCATCATTAATAACTGTCGTCATTCCTAATTTTTTCTGGGTCATTTCCACTAAGGTGTCTTTCAAGGAAGCATTCATTTTAACAATGGGTACTTCATCATTCTGATGCATGATTTCATCTACATGCAGTAATAGACGACGCCCTAAGGTGCCGCCTGGATGTGATCGTGCAAAATCATCTTGGGTAAATCCACGTACTTCAAGTAATACCATCGCAAGTGCATCGCCCATTACTAATGCGGCTGTTGTGCTTGAGGTGGGGGCGAGCCCTAAAGGGCAAGCCTCTTTTTCTACGCTGACATCAAGATTAATAGTGGCGGCTTTTGCTAGCGTTGAATTCGGCTTTCCCGTTAATGAAATGAGGGGAGCGCCTAATAATTTGATCGAAGACAAAAGTGCGAGAAGTTCTTCAGATTCACCTGAATTAGACAATGCAAGGATGACATCATCCTTAGTGATCATGCCGATATCACCATGTTTTGCTTCACCTGGATGAATAAAGAAAGCAGGGCTGCCTGTGCTTGCAAATGTGGCTGCAATTTTCTTTGCAATGTGCCCTGATTTACCTACACCCATGACAACAATACGGCCTTTACATTTAAACAAATAGTTGCAAGCGGCTGCAAAGTGATGATCAATTCGCTTGGCCATATTGTTAATCATTTGGGCTTCAATGGTGATAACTGATCGACCTAGTTCACATATTTGTTCGCTTTCTACCATTTCTATTACACGACTTTCCCGACTTTCTATCATACGTACCCTTCGCCGCCTTTTGGAGTTGAGGGCGTATTTTAGCTTTCTGGGCGGGTTATGTCATCTTAGATTGAGAAAATATTATCCAGAGTAATGAGTCAGTTAGTGTCGCGAAATTAAAGCGTGTCATCTTGAACAGGCGTTTTTTGCCTGTGAAGGATCTTTGTCATTAGCAGTAGGTCCTTCACTGATTAAAAAACAATCTGCTCAGGATGACACGTTTTAATTTCGCGTTCTTTGCGAAATATCCGGGATGACAGGAGATTTTCACTAGCAATTTAACTCATCATTTGCGAAACTTGGCGCCTATGTCAGAGCACACAATAGAAAAATTGGTCGAAATTAATCACATGTCTTTCCATCATGAAAACGGCAAGACCGTTTTTCATGACGTCGATATCGTCATACCACGTGGAAAAATTACCGCTATCATGGGGCCTAGTGGTACAGGTAAAACGACCCTGTTGCGTTTAATTGGCGGTCAATTGACACCCAGTAGTGGAGAAGTGAAAGTCGCTGATAAAAATATTCATCGTTTATCGCGCAAAGAACTTTATCATGTCCGTAAACGCATGGGCATGTTGTTTCAAAGTGGTGGTTTGTTTACCCATTTAAATGTATTTGAAAATGTCGCTTTCCCTTTGCGCGAACATACTAAATTATCAGAATCTATGATTCATACATTGGTGTTGATGAAGCTGCAAATGGTTGGTTTACGCGGCACAGTTGATCTTATGCCTAGTGAATTATCAGGCGGCATGGCAAGACGTGTTGCACTTGCACGTGCGATTGCGCTTGATCCAGAACTCATTATGTATGATGAGCCATTTACTGGCCAAGATCCTATTTCCATGGGTATTTTGGTTAAATTAATTAAAACATTAAATGATGCACTCAATTTAACAAGCGTTATTGTGTCACACGATGTGCAAGAAACATTAAGCATTGCTGATTATGTGTATGTCATTTCAAACAAAGAAGTGATTGGTCATGGATCAGCGAAAACTATTCTTGATGATGCTTCTCCGCAATTAAAACAATTTATTCACGGATTACCAGATGGTCCTGTGCCGTTTGATTATCCAGCAAAATCGTTTGACCAAGATTTCTTGGAAGGATGAATAAAATGATAGATAGAGTGACAACATTCGGTGAGTGGGGTTTAGGCAATTTACGGCAATTAGGTAAGGCTGGTATTTTGCTTTATCGCGTATTGTTTTTCCCGCCAAATATACGTAAAGGGTTTCCGTTGTTGTTACAACAACTGTATGCAGAAGGTGTGTTATCGCTAGTCATTATTGTTGTTTCTAGCTTGTTTATTGGGATGGTATTGGCTTTGCAAGGCTATCATACACTTGCAAAATTTGGTGCTTCACAACAATTAGGTCCATTAGTTGCATTAAGTGTTGCACGTGAATTAGGCCCTGTTGTCACCGCCATTTTATTTGCTGGCCGTGCAGGATCAGCATTAACAGCAGAAATAGGTTTAATGAAAGCAACAGAACAATTGTCCAGTATGGAAATGATGGCCGTTGATCCAC
Organism: Gammaproteobacteria bacterium; assembly: GCA_027356065.1. GTDB lineage: Bacteria > Pseudomonadota > Gammaproteobacteria > DSM-16500 > DSM-16500 > Aquicella. The sequence goes on along the minus strand of DAIEGU010000071.1, from coordinate 3,793 downwards.
TGCGCCGCGTGATTTCACCACGTTTTTGGGGCGGATTTATTTCAATGCCGTTACTCACTATTATTTTTAATGCGACTGCTATTTATGGTGCGTATTTAGTCGGTGTGAAATGGTTAGGTTTAGATGCAGGTGTATTTTGGTCTAACATGCAATCAGCCGTTGATTTTCGTGCAGATATACTGAACGGTATCATAAAAAGTATTGTGTTTGGCGCAGTTGTTACATGGATTGCAGTTGTACAAGGCTATGAAGCTGAACCAACATCTGCGGGTATTGCTAATGCTACGACACGTTCTGTAGTGTATTCATCGCTTGCCGTATTAGGCTTCGATTTTGTATTAACAGCCATGATGATAGGGGATTGGTAATGGTGTCTCAACGATTAATAGAAAGCTTGGTTGGTTTATTCATACTCTTCGCGATTACCGCGCTAACAGTGTTGGCATTTAAGGTGAGTGGATTAACCAATTTATTTCCAAGCCAAAGTTATACGGTTTCTGCTTCTTTTGATGATATTGGCGGTCTCAAAGTACGTGCTCCAGTAAAAATTGGCGGTGTACAAGTTGGAGAAGTTTCTGCTATTGATTTAGATCCGACAACATTTAAGGCTGTCGTTAAAATGCGTATTCAAGATCAATATAATGATATTCCTGATGACTCATCTGCAGGTATTTATACAGCAGGGTTACTGGGGGATAATTACATTGCTATTGCACCTATGTACAATAAAACAGTTTTGAAAAATGGCAGCCAAATTGAATTTACTAATTCGGCAATGATTCTTGAAAAGCTGATTGGCCAATTTATTTATAAAATTGGCGGCGGCGATAAATCAGATACAAGTACTGGAACCGGAGAAAAAAATGCGAACCCATAAACTTCTATTAAGTTTTTTTATTTTGGCGTTTGGATGGTTAATGATAGGCACTTCCTATGCAGGATCAGATGATCCGGTTGAAATGCTGCAAAATGTTGCTAACAATATGATTGCTGGATTGAAAACGAATCAAGCAACACTTAAAACAAAACCAGCAGTTGTTTATAGCTTAGCTTTTAAATATGTTGTTCCTCATGCAGACTTAGCGGAAATGTCGAAGCGTGTGTTACCGCCTGATACCTGGAACAATGCGACATCAGCTCAACGTACGCAATTCCAAAAAGAATTTACCAAAACATTGATTCGTACTTATGCATCCGCGTTGACTTCTTATCAAGATCAAACAATAAAATTTTTTCCTATTCGTGGTAGTTATGGTGATTCAGTAGAAGTACGCAGTATTATTTCAGGATCAGCAACTCAGCCAATTAATGTGACGTATCGTTTAGTACGTAAAGATGGTGGCAGCTGGCATTTGTATGACATGTCTGTTGAAGGCGTGAGCATGCTGCAAAGTTTCCGTTCACAATTTTCAGGTATGTTATCTAGCGGTTCTATGGATCAATTACTACAACGCATGTCTGATCATAATCGCGGTTAATTTTCTATGCAAAAGCAAGCTGATATTCAAATACAAGATGATCAATTCCTCCTTACGGGGGAATTGAGTTTCTTTAATGTCATGTCTGTTTATGAAAAAAGTTTATTGTTGTTGAGTCAACACCCTGAATTTCATTTCAATTTTTCAAAGCTGATATCCAGCGATAGCTCAGCACTTGCTCTGATTATAGAGTGGGTGAAGTTTGCTAAAATTCAAAATAAAAAAATCCACTTTCATTTTTTACCTGAAAAAATACTTTCTATTGCTCGCGTCTCTAAATTAGAAAATTTGATATAGCGTTCCCTGTGAACATACATGTCATTGCTGTTATAAGTTAAGCTATTCGTTGATAAAACTTCGTTTGTCTATAATTTTGTTCTTCCATAAAACTCATTCGTCTATAAAACTCTGCGTCGTTCTTTTGCGAAGACTGCACTATTATTATCATCGATTTTACCAGCCAGCAGCGCACCTCAATCCATCTGACACAAGAACGATAGATAATGAGACATGCTCTTCTAAGAAAAGGCCCGGCTATATATAAAGCTTATTGCTCTTGTTTATTAATGACTAAGAAAATTGCACCAGGACCACGTAATACATTAAGTAGCAAGACATTATTAGATTTGCTTGCTGCTGCTTTTAAATCATCGACTGTTGCAACGGGTTGTTTATTCGCTGAAATGATGACATCACCTGCACGTAAATCTGATCGCCATGCATTTGTGTCCTCTTCAACTGAGACAACTAATACACCACGAATATTTCCTTGCGTAGGACTATATACTTGAAATTCTTTCAGACCTATACCGTACAAGAAGGGATTTTGTTGTTCTATCGTTTGTTTACGTTTTTTCGGATCAGATAAAGTAACGCTTACGGTGATGCGTTTATTATTACGTAAGATATCTATATTTGTTTTGGAATCGACGCGTAAAAAGCCAATGGTGTTAACGACATCACTCGCATTTTTGATGGGTACGTTATTAACAGATACAATGACATCACCCACTTGTAAACCGCTTTGTTGAGCAGGAGAGTTGGGTGTTACCTGAGTGACCGCAGCGCCTTGTGTGTCTGTAATATTAAATGCGGACGCAAGTTCTGGCGTAATATCTTGCGCACTAATACCAAGTACACCACGCTTTACATTGCCATATTCAATCAATTGATCCATGACACTTTTTGCCATATTAATCGGAATTGCAAAACCAATGCCAATGCTACCGCGATCAGGAGCAAGAATAGCTGTGTTAATACCAACTACTTGTCCTTGCATGTCAATCAAAGCACCACCAGAATTTCCTGGATTGATAGGCGCATCAGTTTGAATAAAATTTTCATAGTTTTCTATACCTAGTGTTGTTCTGCCCAATGCACTGACAATACCAGATGTCACGGTTTGACTTAATCCAAATGGATTACCAATAGCAGCAACAAAATCGCCTACTTTTAATTTGTTGGAATCACCAATTATAGCTGCAGTTAAATTTTTTGCTTTGATTTGCAATAGTGCTACATCAGATGGTTTGTCTGAACCAATTAGTTTGGCAGTGTAATGTCTGCCATCACCGAGGGTGACTGCGATAATTTGTGCATCAGTAACAACATGCGCGTTTGTTAATATGTAACCATTTTTTGCATCTAAAATAACACCAGAGCCAACAGATACAAACGTATCAGGTACGGGTTGGTCATCATTACTATTATTATCTTGATTATTGTTACTACGTTGTTGCCGCAGTTTTTGAATTTCACGTAGCGTATTAAAATCAGTTATTTTGATTTGTGCTCTGATGTTAACAACAGAAGGCAATGCTTTTTGTAGCATGGGCGCAATGCTTGCGTCGATAGGGCCTGCGCTTAAGGATAGCTCGCTAAATAAACTTGCGCAGATAAGCAAGAGACAACTTAACGTTATTCGGAAAACTTGTTTCATATAACGCTTTCTCCCATAAATCAGAATCTGTGGTTGTTTATACTATCATAGTGTAGTGAGTCATTTGAACTTTCTGTATCTGATGGAATATTCATTCGCCTGATAAATCCGCTCGCCCTGAGAAGGCGTATCCCCACGAAATTGTTTTTAGTTTGTCATGCCAGCCGCACGTTTTTTGTGCGAGGTGGCATCCAGAATATTTCCTATTTCCTGGATGTCAGTTAAAACTTGTTCCGTTAAGTTTTTAAACGGGAGCATGCTGGCGATGAGACAAGGAGTCTTATGCTTAGGTTTATTGCTGTTTGGTCGAGGTATCGTGAACAGTTACCAGAAATATTGAAGTATCTGGATGCCACCTCGCACAAAAAACGTGCGG
>DAIEGU010000065.1 GCA_027356065.1 Gammaproteobacteria bacterium | reverse complement strand
CGATGATGCGGTCGTTATTATTGCCTGCTGAAAATGATGGTCCCATTTTCGATGAGATGCGTTATAAGTTTACTTATCGCAATGAATTTGCATCCATCATAATTAGCGAGCTTGCGCTTTCAGGTAATGATGAAAGAATAGTGAAAGGGTTAGGTATAAAACTTATGTGAGCATTTTTTTTCTTGCTATTATTTCTTCGCTTAATTCCTTAGGCAAGCGTGTTAAATTTTGAACCGCTGGATTATTAGAGAATGTAATAAATTGAAGGCAAATAGTTTTGAGTTTTAATTGATATTCCTTCAGAAGATTTCCAATTTCTTTTATTTCTTCTTTATATTCCGTATCAGCTTGGGTTGCTAAATGACAAGATTGAATTAAAAATTTTAGCTGCTTATCTAGCAAGCCTGAATTTAATGCGATCTTACATTCATCCAGATTGGTAATTGCGTTTTGAAATCCCAGTGTGTCACGACTGATTCTAGTTATGTTGTCATTTCTGTCACTAATAGTTCCTATAAAAATGCCATTTTTCGTATCAGTATCTTTTGGGAAGCCAAGTAAAGAAAAGCTAAGCGAACAACCAATCCCGGCACCTAGTTGGACTAGTAAAGGAAAAATTGCATTGTAGGCAATGAAGTTGTCTGCTTCTGTATACATACTTGTATCAAGCAATATTTCATTTAGTGCGTAAGGGAGATTTGTTCCAACGAGAGAAAAATTTTTTGCGTTTAAAATTAAATTTACCAATTTGATAGATAGTTTCGTTGCTGCATATTCAAACGGTGTGTGATGAAATTCACCATGATTCGTTATAGGAGGTTTAAGATTCACATTAAGAGAAGGGACCTTCGTCAGTTTGTCAATTAATGTATATAAAGTCTCTTCATTAGCATAGTTAAGTTGCAGTAAAGCAAGATAAAGCGGTGTTACGCGGGTTGTTCTAGCGCCAAGATTAACATCTATACCCGGTATGTTTAGTAATATTTCAAGGATAGGAACGGCTTTTTTGCCTGTTACTATCGCCGCATGCAAAAAACCATAACCCGAATAACGATATTGCCCAGGTGTGCGATCATCAAGAAAGGTTGGATCAAAATTTTTTGGAAGTATTGCAATTAAGGATTGCAGTTTTTCTTTATTGTCTCTGTAAATTGCATCAAACATTGCATATTCGATTCGCTGCATGGAAATCTCAAGCTAAATTTTATTATTTTTTAAAACTAAAATAATGACTCACTGTCTTGAGTCGTATCAGCATTATTGTTAGCGTTATTTGCTGGCGTATCCAATGGCGTTGTTGTTCCTGTAGTTGCTTCATTATCTGGTAGATAAGGCATCATGAAGTATTCAAACATAGCATTGGTATCAACAGCTGTTGCACGCGCACCGGTGTCAGGATTAATGCGCACGCTGACAATGCCGGCAGGTTGCTCTATAAGGTGTTCGGGTTTGCCTTTTAATGCAGATTGCATGAACTCTATCCACATGGGTAGCGCTGCTTGATTGCCATATTCATGCAGAGATTGCGGTTGATCGAAGCCCATCCAAGACACAGCAACGATATCGGGGTTGTAACCTGCAAACCAAGCATCCACTTGGTTTTGTGTGGTGCCGGTTTTACCAGCAATATCATTACGTCCTAAGTTTTTTGCAAGTTTTGCAGTACCGTTTTGAATAACGTCGTGCAAAGCAGAGGTGATTAGATAGGCATTTTGCTCAGAGATGGCGCGAGGTGCTTGTGCCACATCTTTCTTACAATTGGTTGTGCAAGCAGCTAATGGTTTTGCTTGATAAATGATTTGGTCTTGTGAGTTACGAATAGAATCAATGACGAATGGTACGATTTTGAAACCACCATTAGCAAACACAGCATAGCCTTGCGCCATTTGTAATGGAGTGACAGAAGCGGTCCCAAGCGCGAGTGACAATCCTTGTGGTAATTGCGATGAAAAGAAACCAAATCGTTTGATGTAATCGATTGCATAGGGCAAACCAACTAACGACAGTACGCGAACAGCAATGGAGTTTCGTGATTTGGTAATAGCAACACGCAAACGTGTGGGGCCATAAAATTTGTGTTCAGTATTTTGCGGACGCCACAAGCTATTGTCCGTCGGGTTTTCAATGACGATAGGTGCATCATTCAGTACGGTTGCGAGTGTATAGCCTTTTTCAAACGCAGCAGAATAAATGAATGGTTTGAAGCTTGAGCCTGGCTGCCGGTTTGCATTGGTAATACGATTAAATTTACTACTTTGATAATCAAAGCCACCTACCATCGCTACGATAGCACCATTTTGCGGACTAAGTGCAATGAGACCGCCTTCTGCTTTAGGTATCTGCGCTAATTTATAGCCTTGTGGTGTTGGCGCTATACGAACAATATCGCCTAGTTTAACGATTTGTTCTGCGCTATGTGGTCTTGGGCCTAAATAATCAGCGTTAATCTGTTTACGTGCCCAGGCAAGACCGTTCCATGGAATAATAGTGAGATCACCATTTGCGCGCAATACGGTGATCGTTTTGTCGGTCATTTCATAAACTGCTGCAGGTTCTAAATTATTAATAACAGGTAGTTTGTTTAAGGATTGCTGCCATGCTTCCATGTTATCTAGTGATGGAATGCCGAGATTTTGTGTTGGGCCGCGATAACCATGGCGTTGATCGTATGCTAAAACATTTTCGCGTATGGCACTATTAGCATCATTTTGCAGCTTGCTGTCTATCGTCGTGTAGACTTTGAATCCATCGGTGTAAATGCTGTCTCCATACATTTGTTCTAATTGCTCGCGTACTAATTCTGCAATGTAGGGTGCTTTTACTTCTGTTTGTAAATCATGATAGCTAGCATTCAGCGGCATCTTGAGTGCTTTTTCATAAGTTGCTTTATCGATATAACGTTGTTCATACAAACGGCCTAGTACGTGATCACGTCGCTTAATGGCAGCTTCTGGGTTAGCAAGAGGATTTAATGTAGAAGGTGCTTTTGGCAAGCCTGCGAGCATTGCAAATTGATCAATGCTTAATTCATTCAGATGTTTTCCATAATACACTTCAGCCGCTGCTTCTACACCGTAAGCGCGATTACCTAAAAATACTTTATTCAAATAAAGTTCCAGGATTTTTTCTTTCTTTAATTTATTTTCAATTTTGATTGCCAATAAAATTTCACGCAATTTACGAGCAAATGTTTTGTGACGAGTAAGATAAAAACTACGCGCGACTTGCATGGTAATGGTGCTGCCGCCTTGTAGTTTTCGTCCGGTCAAGACGAGTTGTACAGTGGCGCGTCCTAGCCCTGGAAGGTCAACGCCTTTATGTTGAAAATAGCGTTGGTCTTCTGTTGCAAGAACGGCTTGAATTAACGGTTTTGGAATTTGATCATAAGGAACAGGGACGCGTCTTTTTTCCCCGAAGGTGGCAAGTAGTTTTTTATCGTGCGTGAAGATTTGTAAAGGAACTTGGAGCTGCACAGTATTTAATGCATCAATGTCAGGTAATTCGTATTCCATATAATAAAGTACAAAGACAACAATGGCAGTGCATAGCAATAGCGATGCAATAATAAGTTTGCGAATTAAGCTGAGAAAGTGATTCATATATTATAAAAAATCTTGCATTTCATGAGGTTTAAAGTATATTAACATCGTTTTTAAAGCGACCACCTGTCATTTCGTTTCGCCTATTGTACCAGCATATTTATGTAATGTATTCGCAATTTTAACCCCGTTATCTAGTTTGGCCCTCCCCATTTCCTAATACCTATTCACTTAGCTTTACGCTTTTAAGTCCTCATTATAAAAAAGGAGTTTTTCTTGAAGTTTACTCATTTTTCGACGTCGTCCCTTGTTGGTGTGGATGTGCAGCCAGGAGAAGTGCGGCTTGTGCATCTTAAACGCTGTAAGTCTAATTGCACCATTGAATATGCTGCTAACCGGAGTTTATCGGAAGATGTTTTTGGTGAAGGCAAGATCAAAAGCTGGGATGAATTGCAATTTGTCTTAATTGATATGGTCCAAGAAGGAAATTTACGAGGAATGGCAGCTGCGATCAGTTTGCCCGCTAACATGGTGCACATGCAACATGTTGAGGTTCCTTTTAATTTACCTGAAAGACAAATACCCGCGGAAATTGTTGCGCAAGTACAGCGTGAGTTTCCTGGTATGACTGAAGAGCTGAGCGCCGATTTTATTCTGCGCGAGCCGGAATCCAAGGAATATGCGAATTTGTTTTATGCTGCAGCGCGTAAAGAATATTTGATGCATTATGCACGCTGTATCAATAGTGCGGGTCTTCAATTAAAGATTGCTGACGTCGATATTTATGCTTTGCAGCGCATCGTTGTATTTAACGATACCCAAACTGATAAAAATACAGATGCCATCATCTATTTAGCTGCGAATCAAATTCTATTTATTCTTCATCAATCAGATGAATTGTTTTTTCATCAACGTTGGAACATTCCTGGTAATGATTTTTCTGCGGAAATCAAACATAAAATTCAACTTTTTCTTGCTGGACTCAAACAATTAAATGTCGATCAAATTATTTTATGTAGCGATGATGCCAGATTAATAAATGTTGCAGATTATCTAAAGCAAGCTTGGAAAGTGCCGGTGCGAATATTAAATGCAATGTCAAAATTTGAATATACATTTGAAGATATCGCAACGTGTGTGTCGGAAGACAGTTCGCAATATTTGCTTGCAGCCGGATTGAGTTTGTATAAGGTGCCTGTATGGTAGAAATTAATTTATTGCCATGGCGTGAATATCGTCATGCGTATCAAGTAAAAAGATTAAAACAAATCTTGGTTTCAACAATTACCATAGCTCTTATTTTTGTTTGTATTCTACATTTCTTGTTAATGAATTTACTGCAGCGTGAAACAACTCGTTTATCGATTATACAAGCTGAATTGCAGCGTTTTTCAACATGGAAGACGGATGAAGATTTAATACGTGACTCTAACAGGATAGATAAGCAAGCTTCTCAGCATATTGCGCAAACAAATAAATTATTTCAAATGTTGGCAAGTAAATGGCAAGAAAATGTTTGTTTTACCGAATTAGTCCAAGATAAAAATACAGTGCTCTTTACGGGCTATGCAGAAACGACGGAAGAATTTACTGAATTTATTAAGCATTGGAATGTTAGCCATCTATTTACAGCATTAAATATTGAGTCTTTGCAATATCAAGAAAATGCACATGCGGTGCAGTTTCATTTTCGTGCATTTGAAAATACATCTTTTAAGGTAGATTAATTATGCCGCACTATCAGTACCGATGGATTTATGCTGCAATGATGGTGGTTGTCATCTTGCTGGTAAGTTATTGCTATGATTTATCGCCTATCATTTCGGAATTAAAACAACAACATTCATTTCGCAAAAGCCAAGAAGAACAATTAATCATTTATAAGCGTTTTTCAGTTAATAAAAAGGCAAATCATAGTAAGCAAAAAATCATGCATAAGCTGCCTGCAGATGAGATATCAATGCTGATTGAATTGTCACAGCTTTTACATAAACATGATTTAGTTTTGCAAGCATTGACGACATTTTCTAAACCAGCATCGAACGCAATAATGTTGCGCTGGACGATTGCCGGGGAATTTGAGCGCATTGCGGATTTTATATTTGCCTTATCAAGGCAATTGCCTGGAACGATCATTCTGGATTTTTCGTATAAAGCGAATGAAAAAATGCAAACGTTTACTGCGGATACATTGATTTATAAAAACAAGCGATCAGTGGTTTCAGAAATAAATGATGTCATCAAGGTTTCACATAATCCTTTTTGTCATGCTAATCAATTTGAGCAAAATAATGAGTTGCAGAAATTGCAAGCAGTCACATTACAACAAATCAACATGATTGCTTTTTTAAAACAAGGTGCAAGACGAGAAGCATGGATATCGTTACCAAATAAAAGCGCTGTAAATATTCACATGGGTTCTATGTTTGGCAAAGAACATGCACGAGTCATTGATATTCAACCAGACCGCATCGTCCTTCTTTTGCCGGATAATACTCGGTATGTGATGAGCAAGTGACTAGGTGTTGGTTGTCATCGAATTAGGATTGTCAGTGCTACTGCAAAAATGATTTTTGTCATCCTGAGGACTGTTTTTAGTCTGTGAAGAATTTTTTTATTAGCGCCTGATCCTTCACAGGCCAAAGAACGGCCTGTTCAGGATGACACATTTGAATTTTGCAACAGTAATTTCATCCTGAGTAGCTTGTCATCCTGAGCGCAGCGAAGGACCACTATCAAATTCAATTTACTTCAATAAGGATTGTTATGAAAAATTACTATGTTTATTTTTTATCAAATGAAGCAAAAACATTGTATGTAGGTATAACCAATAATTTAGAGCGTAGACTTCATGAGCATAAAAATAAACTTATCTACGGTTTTTCAAAAAAATATAATCTGACAAAGCTAGTTTATTATGAAATAACTACTGATATAACGGCTGCTATCTGTCGAGAAAAGCAATTAAAAGGATGGGTGCGCAGGAAAAAAATTGCTTTGATAGAAGAAAATAATCCGGGCTGGGATGATTTATCCATGTTATGGGGATATCAATCAGGTCCTTCGCTGCGCTCAGGATGACAGTTGTTTCACTGCAATTGATGCGCGCAGGATTATGGCTGTTGCATCGACATAGTCGTGCTGCTCGAAATAGCATTGCTGTCGCGAAAATGATTTTTTCATCCATGACAACTTGCCAGGTCGTTTGCAAATCGTGGAATTGTATAGGCTGGGATGACGGCTGCTGCTCGTGGCGTAATTATTTCAACAGGAACTCTTATGAAGCAACATCGCATAATAACTATTCTTCTCTGTCTTCTTTTCCACCTCCAACTCACCTACGCAGCCAACTCAACCATAACAATTGATTTTAAAAATACGAATTTAACGGATGCTATTCGTTTGCTGGCAAAATTTACCCATAAGAATGTGATGATAAGCTCATCTGTGAATGGGCAAGCGTCATTACATTTCAATCAAGTGCAGCCCGAACAAGCATTAAATTTATTATTAACAACATATGGTCTTGCTAAGTGGTGTGTGGGAAATGTTTGGTTTGTTGCGCCTCGTCAAGAATTAATAAATCGTCAACAAGAAGAATTGAAATGGAAAGATTTACAAGTCGAAGCATCGCCATTAATGACAAGAGTCTGGCAAATTAAATATGCCAAAGCCGACGATATTGCGCATGTTTTACAAAATGAGCGCGCATCGTTTATTTCTAAGCGCGGACATATACAAGTTGATGTACGGACAAATTCATTATGCGTACAAGAGGTAGCGGACCGAATGATGAATATGCATAAATTAATTCAACAATTGGATGTTCCTGTTAAGCAAGTGGCGATTGCTGCGCGTCTTGCCAGTGTGGATAGTGATTTTGAGCGTGAGCTGGGTATTCGTTTTACTGTGGCAAATGAAAACCAGAATGATCATGCGAAATTTATCACTCCCGAAACGGGTAAATATAGTATTGCTGTCGCAACTTTGGCGGATGGTTCTTTGTTAGATGTAAAATTATCGGCTTTAGAAAATGCCGGGCATGCCGAGCTCATATCTAGTCCACGTTTATTTAGCGCGAGTCATCAAGCGGCATCGATTGAAGCAGGTGAAGAAGTACCGTATCAAGAAGTAAGTAATAGCGGTGGCACAGCGATTGTGTTTAAAAAAGCGGTGCTAGGCCTTAAAGTGACGCCACAGGTTTTGCCAGGGAACAAGATTTTGCTGCAAATGCAAATTAACCAAGATAGACCCAGCAACAAGATGGTCTTAGGCATGCCAACGATTAGTACGCGCCAAATTACGACCAACTTACTCATAAAAAGTGGTCAAACCATTGTATTGGGAGGAATTTTTGAAATAAATCATGAAAATGTTGAAGAACGCGTGCCTTTTCTTAGCCAATTGCCTATCATCGGCTGGCTGTTTATTCAGCAAAACACAAGAAACAATAAAAGAGAGTTACTTATTTTTGTAACGCCAACTATTATATAAAGCATGAAAACTAGAACTAACATTTTTTTGATCGGACCCATGGGCGCTGGCAAGACCAGCGTTGGCCGCTATCTTGGCAAACAATTAAGCAAAGATTTCTATGATTCTGATGAAGAAATAGAAAAGAAAATGGGCGTGAGCCTGACGTGGATCTTTGACCTGGAAGGTATGGCAGGTTTTAGGCAGCGCGAATTAAATGTGATTGATGAGCTAAGCTCGCTTTCAAATATTATTTTATCCACTGGCGGTGGGTGTGTTGAAACACCTGAAGTCTGCGACATTCTGCGTCAACGCGGCACGGTCATCTATATGGAAGTTTCATTAGAAACACAGCTTGAACGACTGAAGCGCGATAAGAAGCGGCCATTGCTGCAAGGTGATAATCCACAAGAAGTCTTAATCAAGTTATGGGAAAACCGTGAGCCTATCTATGAGAAAATTGCAGACTTCACTGTGACGACCGACAATCGATCAGTACGCGATGTTAGTAATGATATTCTCAATTGGTTAAATGATAGTTAGCAATTTATTTCACAAACGCTATGGATGAGCTTCTATTCCGGAAGTATTTTTTTTGCGGATTATCATCCGAATTAATCTCATTTTTGATAGTTTGAATGAGGGTATCATTTTTGAAGCTCTGGTCCTTATCGCTCCAAAAAGTGTAACGCAAATTGAGATAGGTTTTGCAACGAGAATTTAATTCATTATATTTTCTATCGAATTTAAACGCTTTCTCATTGGCTTTGCTATCAGTAATTGCTTGTACAACATCCTCGAATGAATTAGCTGAATAATCACATTTCAAAAATGTTAAATAGTGACTAAGCATGTCCGTAATGGTTGATTCAATCTCAAAAACAAGTTGCATGACTTCTGGAACTTGAACGCTTAATTCTTTGAGTTCCATCAGTTTGAAAGAAATACTAATGAGATGGTCAGCTAAACATCCTTCAATAAAGAAGGTATCAATACTTTTATCGATCATTGTTAATGCAGAAAATATTCTTTTATGCGTATTGCTTATTTGTAAGTCTCTATTAATGATTTCTATAAATTCTTTCCAATCTATCGTCGCGGTTAATTTGGAGTTATTGAGACAATTAAGAAGTTTATTTTTGGCGGTTTGCGATAAAGTAATAGAGTGTTTGATCCCTTCAAGAATAGCGTCAGCAACAACGGTGCGACAATTATTTTTGCTCATGGAGAACGCAAACTTTTCGCCGTCAATTTTTTTCCACCATTCATGTATTGCAGTTTCTGATAAACCAAATCCGCAAGATTCGATTGTTGGAATAGCTGCTATCTTTTCATACGGGAAAAGATGATTCGCTAAGTCCCATTCTAATTTGTGTAAACGTAAGCCCTGGCCGTTTGAAAAATCAATTTGACCCGATAGATTGACCGGCGCAAAAACGCTTATATAAATATTTTTCTTATTTAGACCGGTCAGTGCTAAGCTCGCATGACCATTGTTCCAAAGTACATAAATCATAATTACCTCGTTGTATAGGTACCATAACAGGTTTACCTTAAAACCAGCTTAACCATGTCTATTCTTTCTGATACAACGATTCAATCACCCGATTAGCATTTTGCGGAATAAAATCAGTAAAGAAATCACCCCAACGTTGAGGTTGAGTGTTTTTATCATGAGGGTGGCGCCAAACAAATTCTATAAATTCACCGGGGAGTTCGATAGCACCATCTTGTAATTGAACACGCTTTGGTAATCCAATCGTAGATCCTTGTTCTATACCGACTGCTGCGCTACCTTTAATTTTGCCGCCATCTTGATTTAATGTCAGCCCTAAGCTTTCAATGAATTGATGAAAGTGATTGAGATCATTAAATTGATCGAGTAAATGAATGGATAAAGTAAAATGATTAGGACATCTGCCATTAATTAACACCCATGCTAGTAGCTCATTAAATTCTTTCACCATGTGAAATTCTTTCAACGTAGGTAATGGCCAATCACGTCCTTGAAAATAATTAACGAATAAATTGATTAATTCAGTTTTGGAAGATGGACCATGTAACTTGGCGCACAAATTTTGAATGTGAGATAGCGGCGATGGTTTGGTTTGTTTTGCATAATTTTCAATAATGATTTTAACCTCAATAGGAAGTTCATCTAAACGAAAATCAGCAACAACAACTTGCGGTAATACTTCTTTTGCTGGTCGCTGGTCGCAATTAATTTCTGCGAGCCAAGCAAAATCATTTTGCTTATCACTTAAATAATCATTTCCACGCTGCGTAAAACCAAGCGCAGTAAACATATCACGCAAAATGGGAATGCCTGTATGACAACTAGGTAAATCAATTACAGCAAAATGATCAAGATAAAGCGTGTGAATATTTTTTTTCTGTAATGCATTTTCAATCAAATTAAATTGTGACAAAGATTGTCTGTGTGTTTTCCACAATTGATGAATAATTGCATGACGAAGTTCTTTTTGCATGAGTCATCTCGTTTTGTAAATAATTGTTGTGTGGCATATTACAGTAAAAAATTACATGGATTCTAGCTGCCATACTTGATAAGCAGGTTCTTCATAAGGATGGGATTGCTTTAAGGCAGTAATAGCATCACGAATATATTGATCTTCGCATACCATTTCAATTTTATATTCACTCACTTTTTCCAAATGACCTTCTTCACCAATAAAAGCATGACTACCAGCAAGCGGCATATATTGTCCTTCACCTAGGATTTGCCAAGCACAACAACCGTAATGTCCAATTTTACCTGCACCGCTTGTGAACATCGCTTGCTTCACTTCTTCTGCATGTGAAACGGGCACGTAAAAACAAATTTTATACATGATTCATCATCCTTATTTTTTATGTATGTATTCAATATTAGTATTAGAAATGTAATTAAATTTTCTCATTAAATGCTGACTTGAATTATCTTTACTTTAACAAGTTCGGCGATTACATTATACGCTCGCAAGCGCATCATTCAGAAATTTTATTCAAAATTTATTTGAAAGCTTCGCCATCATAGGATTCATGTGGTAAGTGTCGCTGCGAAAAAAGTTTAGCCAGACGTTTTAAAGGAGTAAATCATGATTAGGCGCCATCAGAAATTAGCGTTATCAGGAATGTTAATGCTAGGTTTGTCAGCAGGTTCCGCTTACGCTGCAAAACCAGTCGATCTTCTTCATCAAGATATTTCAGTTTTACAATCTTTTGCTGTTTCACCAACCGCAGCCGCATTAAAAGGCACAAATGTTAACACTGCTGGTGTTATTGAAACTAAGCGTTCAGTTGGTTTTAATAACATGTTGCATGTTCGTGTACAGCAAACTTATTCTGGCTACCCAGTATTGGGAGCGGATGCTGTTATTCATATTCCACAAGGCGCAAAAACAGCTAAAGGTTTTGCTGCTGTAGCGTCTGCTGCTAAAAGCAATAAAGGTTTTATGAATGGAACGCTGTTCCACGATTTGAATATTGATTTAGCAAATGCACCTGCATTTATATTTGAAAAAGCTCAATCGCAAAAAGCGTTGCAAGATACCATTAAACTTTTCCAATCTAAAGTTGCTGTTAAAGCGGATGTTTTAAATCCAGAAAGCAAGTTGATGGTTTATGTGGATAAAAAAACTCAGAAAGCACATTGGGTATATAGAATTAGTTTTGTTACTGCGAGTGCTCAAAAACATATGGGGCCTGCAATGCCGGTCTTTATTGTTGATGCAGTTACTTCAGAAATTTATCGCACATATGACAATTTACAATCTGCAAATGGCGAATCAGTTTTAGGCGGCGGTTACGGCGGTAATGA
>DAIEGU010000060.1 GCA_027356065.1 Gammaproteobacteria bacterium | reverse complement strand
CAGATTGTTTTTTAATCTGTGAAGGATCTACTGCTAATGACAAAGATCCTTCACAGATTAAAAAACAATCTGTTCAGGATGACACATTTAAATTTCGCGACAGTGACTAATAATGGATCCCGGATATTCGCAAAAAACGCGAATTCCGGGACGACAAGTCTGGCAGTGAATTACTTGACCTATACAATTGTACGATTGCGAGTTGGCACGTCATTGGTACTTAGCAACATAGTCTTACTTCTTCATCTTAAACCCTAACGCAGCTAGTCGAGATTCAAGACTAGGATGAGTGGAGAATAAATCGCTAATCGAAGCTACATTTTCTATCCCCGCTTGCATTGGGTCATATAAGTAAGCTTCACGTCTAACGTTTTCGTGCGGGGTGTTTTGATATTCAGTATTGTATCGTTCACGATTTTCAACATGGTCTTCATTGATTTTCAGTAATGCAGATGCAAGCGGTTGATTGGTACGCATCAATTGAACACAGCCAGCGTCTGCCATTAATTCGCGTGTGCGGCTTAAATAAAGTAAAAGTAAAACGTTAATGATAGGCAATGCATAACGCAAAATCATAATGATAACAAACAATCCATTGCGTGATTTGTTTTCTTCATTATCGCGGCGATTAGAAAATATCGCGTTGTAGAAAAGAATATCCAGCACCATAATAGTTAAGTTTGCTAACAGAGAAGCGGTCAACGTGAGTTTAATATCGAGATGACGAATGTGGCTTAATTCATGTGCCATGACCGCTTGCATTTCATCGCGATTTAATTTTTCCATTAAACCGCGAGTGATAGCGACCATTGCGGATTTTTCACTATATCCACTTGCAAAAGCATTCATATAATCAGCATCGATAATATAAACTTTTGGCATATAGCGTAAACCAGCGGAAATCTTCATTTCTTCAACAACATTGTAAAGTTGTTGTTCTGCGACTGATCTTGCTGTTTCTAGCGTGACTTCATGATATTCCGTTCCTAGTAACATGAGTTTGTCATAAAACATGTAACTTACGAGTAAAGAAACGGCTGCAATGGCAAGCATGATGAGCGTTGCAATAGGGAAGAGTTGAAAAGTAACAAGAGCGACAAACAGTTGCGATAGGCTGGCAGTCGGATAAGTAGAAGAATACAAATACATATCGATGAGCAATCCAACAGCGCTGTAGATAAGAAAAAATAATAGGATTACAGCGTATGTTTTGCGCGTGTTACCGCGTAATGTTTTGCGCCAATCAGTTGGTGATATTGCATATTGATCGAGATTGTTCATACGTAAGTCTTTATAATTTCACTGTATAAGCTTCTTGTTCGGCAACTTTCTGTTCACTGAGTTGCCAATATGGGAAATCAAAATCTAACTTACTTCTGAAAGTTGCAACAATCACGGAAGCAGGGAAAGATTTTTTATTAGCATTATATATTTCTACGCTATCGTTATAAGATTGTTTTGCAAAAGCGAGTTTATTTTCAGTACTAACAATTTCTTCTTGTAATTGCATAACATTTTGACTGGCTTTTAAATCCGGATATTGTTCAAACACGATATTTAAGTGGGTTGCAATATCTGAGATTTTATTTTCAGCGCTGATGCGTGTTTTTTCGTCGCCACTGGCTTTGGCTTGTTGTGCTTGATTGCGCAAGGCAACAACATCTTTGAGGGTGGTTTGTTCATAGTCCATGTACTTTTTAACAACGTTAATTAACGATTCAAATACTTTAAACCGTCTGTCTAATTGAATATCGATTTGTTTTTGATTATTACGGACACTTTCTATCTGCGCGATAAGTCGATTATAAGTAAGAATAATAAAGCCAATGATGGCTAATATGACGACTAAAATGATCATTGTCATTGTAATTTAATCCTCCGTTAAATGGGTGACAGTATAACACTTTGATTTCTTGCGAAGCGACATTATAAATAAATTTTTTGACTATCTTGATAGGCATGAGGAAATAGTTATTTAGGTGGTTTGTAGATATACTTTTTAACCCTATTCGATAAATCTAGGAAAGAGCAATGTCTGCCCAAACTATCAACTTTACTCCTGAGTTGTATGCTTATTATCAACGTCTCGGTTTTCATGAATTGCCGTTGTTAAAAACGTTGCGTGAAGAAACACATAAGTTAGGCAATATTTATGCACAGCAAATTTCGCCTGAGCAAGGCCAATTTATGGCGTTATTAGTGGAATTGCTGGGTGCAAAAAAAACATTAGATATTGGTACATTTACCGGATATAGCGCGCTTGTCGTTGCACTAGCATTACCTCTTGATGGCAAAGTGATTGCTTGTGATGTGAATACCGAATGGACAAGCATCGCCAAAAAATTTTGGCAAGCAGGAAATGTGGCTAATAAAATCGATTTGCGTATAGGGCCTGCCACAGACACGTTGCAGCAATTGATTAATGCAGGAGAAGCGGGCAGCTTTGATTTTGCTTTTATTGATGCAGATAAAAGTGGATACGATAATTATTATGAAAAATCATTAATACTTTTACGCTCTGGCGGATTAATCGCTATTGATAATGTTTTATGGGGTGGCGATGTGGCTGATCTTTCCGTCAATGATGGTTCAACAAAAGCTATTCGTGCGTTGAATGAAAAAATATTCAAAGATGATAGAGTGAAAATTAGCATGATACCGATTGGTGATGGTTTAACGCTAGCGCGGAAGAAGTAAACAAACGTCGTTGCTGCTTAGTATGTCATTGCAAGTTAACATGACGTACTAAGCAACAATGAAAAAAAATTATCGTATTAAACTCTCGCAATTTTATGCTGAGTAAATAAATGGTCTATCCATAATTTACTCATAGGCTCGAGTAAGCAATTTTGTTGTTGTCGTGCATCAACGTGATTGATATCGATGATTTCAAGTGGTTGATCTTGCCATGAGCACGCAAACACGGCTTTGGTGCGTTGTCCTGTTTCTGGATCAATTTGCCATTGCAGACATTGCGCGCACACGCCTTTTAACATGCATTGCATATTGCCATACACAGACCCAAATACTTTCGGATCTTTCAATAAATAATCTTTCAATAATGTTTTGCGCGCTGCTTGAAAACGTCTTAGTAGATCAGTATCACCAACAAGAAAAACTCTGTCTATATCACGTAATGAGATAGTAGATGATGGGCTATTTGCATAATGGATGAGCGCAGTAATGACATCATTGCTGCTTGCGCTATAATCTGTTGCACGATTTGTTTGGATTAATTCATCTTGTTTAGTTAACCAAACGATAGCATCAGTTACCTCTTCAAGTTCACGCTGGCAATATATCTCATCTTTTGAATTGAAATGACCGACATATAAAACTCGGTTATTGCCTGCGCGTAATTCAGCGCCATAACTACGTAAAAATGCAAAGCTTGCTTGGTTACCAATGATTAATACAGTTTCGTGTTGCGTTGGCATTTTTGCACGTACACCAGTTGGGCCCATTAAGGTAACAGGATCGCCTGCTTGTAATGTTGCGCATAATTTTGCTGCCGCGCTATTTTCTGTAATGATGAAATCTAATGAACCATGATCAGCGTTAGCAGAAGCTGCAACAGCAGCAAGTGGTTCCATTTGTAATAAAGTATTATCAAACTGCATGGCATAAGTTTCAAAATTTTGTAAACGATAGAATTGACCGGCTTGAAAATGTTTAGCGGCAAGCGGTGCTTGAACGGTGACTTCAATAATATTATTTGTTTTGCGTTTTACATTTTTAATATGAGCTGAAAAGAGATATTGCATGTGTTGTGCAAATTGTTGGTATTCTTGCTTATCACCTCGTTGGTTCAATTTATTTTTTAATACGGCTAAAATTTTTGGGTAAGTACGTGTACCTGATGCAATTGCTTTGACTACATTACCGTGAAAGACAGGATGTGTATCGCCAATCAAGCTGACACGTTTATCATCTTTTTGATATGACGTGAATGGCCCAAATTGTTGATCTTTGCAATCTGTAATGTCTTGTGCAATTTGTAATTCACCTTCAATATCTTCGTAATGTTGATATTGCAAGTTTAAGCGATTAAATGTTCCGCGATGTT
Organism: Gammaproteobacteria bacterium; assembly: GCA_027356065.1. Taxonomy (GTDB): domain Bacteria; phylum Pseudomonadota; class Gammaproteobacteria; order DSM-16500; family DSM-16500; genus Aquicella. The sequence continues at coordinate 7,143 of DAIEGU010000060.1, read as the reverse complement.
CAAATTCATAAGCTGTATTCGGTTGAGTGCCTGTTGCAACCAGGATGGATCGTGCAGGAAGTTTGATTTCTTCATCTGTTGTGACCCATGTATTTGCTTCATTGCGAATACGTTTACGGCAAATGAATGCTTCAGTGTGTCCATGCGCATTAAGTTCAACAGCAGCAGGTTCTAATCCTTGCGCATAATAAATGCCTTCTTCTAAGGCTTTTTTTAATTCTTCATGATTGTTGATATAAGCAGGGGATTCTTGCATAGATCGGCGATAGACAATGGTGACACCGCCCCATTCACGCGTGAGTTTAATAAAATCAGGTTTTTTGCCTTGCATGTTGGCGCGTTCACGTTCATCACGTACTGCTTTACCATGCGTTAAATATTCAGTAAGAATTTCTCGTGCAGCAGGGTCTAATTGTTTATGAACATGCGCTTCACCATATTGCGCAACCAATGTTTCATATCGCGTTAATATTTTTTCGACTTGGGTGATATAGTACGCTTGTAATTCTGTTGCAGTATCAACACCTGTTAAACCGCCGCCAATCACAACAGCAGGCAAGCGTATTTGAAGATTCGTTAAGCTACTTGCTTTTGCTGCGTTACCAAGTTGCAGCGCCATAAGGAAATCATTTGCTTGACGCATGCCAGGTGAAAGGCTGCCAGGAATAGATAATGCTTTTGGTAAACCTGCACCTACTGCCACAACAAAATGATCAAAACCCATTTCCCATGCATCTTCAATGGTGATGGTTCCACCAAAACGTACGCCGCCAAATACTTGGAAATGCGGTTTGCGCATTAAGCTTAAATAAATTAATTTAAGAAAATTTTTATCCCAACGTACAGTGATACCATATTCAGCAACGCCACCAAATCCTGCCATCAAACGTTCATCTAATGATTCTTTTAAATCATCGAAACGATGAATAGGTTGAGTGATTAATTCACGCGGTAATGGTTCAATCTTGAGGCCATCAAAACCAACAACAGCAAAACCTTCTAATAACAAATGATGGGCGAGAGTAAATCCAGCAGGGCCCATGCCAGCAATCATTACTTTTAATCCATTGTATGGTTTCATCACCCATTGTGTTTGTCGTAAGGGGTTCCAGCGTGTTAAAAGATCGTAAATCTCAACGCCCCACGGCAAAGAAAGCACATCAGTCAATACACGTGTTTCAATTTGCGGAATATTCACTGGGTCTTGTTTTTGATAGATGCAAGATTTCATGCAATCGTTACAAATACGGTGGCCAGTTGCCGGACACATAGGATTATCAATCATGACTATGGCAAGCGATGCGAGAGTGAACCCATCTTTTTTGAGGTATTGCATCTCGGAAATTTTTTCTTCGAGCGGACAGCCTGCTAGCGTGATATCTAATGCATTTTTTTTGAACCCTTGCGCAGGATCGCCTTTCTTAACAGGAAAACCTTTAGAACAAAAATCGCCATCGTGATCGTGACAATAAATACAATAATTTACTTCATCTTGAACATCACGTGCGTTCATGCGTTCATCGGTGAGTTTAAATCCATCACGCAAACGTAATTGCGATGCCGGTGCTTCGCTACGATTCAAACAATCTTTTTCAGTTGCAACGACGGGAACCAAATTCATGTGATCGGTCCGGTTCGGTAAACGAAAACTTGTCCAATGGGTAACGATAGTTTGTGCTTCAGGTGTTACTAATGCATGCGTACACCATTGCACTAATTTTTCTATATTAGCGGCATGCGTTTCTTGATCGGCTAGATAATAATCGCCAAGCAGGGCAATACTCATTTCTTTGTTTTCAGATTGCAGTGGTGCTTTTTTTAGTTCATCAGTCAGCCAGGCATTGAGTTCTGCAAAATTTGGAAAAGTCGTTAAGCGAGATATTTCTTTCTTGGCGCGACGCAAAACAAAGTATTTCTTGAAGGTGGATAATGGATTAAATGAAGTAGTTTTGGCCTGGCTGATAGCCACGGCTTCTTCTATATTGAATAAAGCTGCTAGAAAGTCTTCTACGTGTTTCCCACAACTAATTAATAACTCACTGGTTTCTTGACCAGAAAAAGCATTTGCATCTTTGCGATAAGCTAATAACTTGGTATGCAATTCAGTATTTTTTTCTTTTAAATCAGATAGAAATGCTTCATCTAAACGATTTAAACCTGTTGGGTCAAATAGTTCAGAAAAGGTGAAACCATTTAGGTGAAGTGTTGAATTTGTCATGTTTTTAGTGTGTTTTGAGAGGCCGCAAAATATGTGATGAATTATAAGGGAAAATTGAAAAAATTGGAAATATCAGCCAAAAAATCTTTTTTTTTCTTAAGATAAAGCTAATAATCGCCACCTATTTTTTATAACCCAAACGAGGAAAGTCAGCATCATGCCTACTAATAAACAGCAGTCATTTGAAGACCGATACAAAAAAGTGGCTGGACTTTCTGAAGCGCTAATGGCACTTCGGGAGTTGGAGGCAGCAAAACGTGAAGTAGTTTCAAGATTAAAAAAAGCCATAACACCGCTACTTAGTAAGCAAAATGCAATAATTGCTGAACGTATTCAAAAGGTATTTATAAAGGTATTTATAAATGAGATATTTACAAAAGTAACCACAAGTGAAAATGCAACTGAAATAGCAGAATTGCCTAATACGCTAGGAAATTTATGGGAAGGTAGTGTACTTCAGTGGGAGAATGAAGATAATGAAGACAAAGCAAAGGGAAGGCCAGGGATTTCTGACGAAGAATGGAAGCATATTAGGTCAGAAGAAATAATAAAAATTATTACGGATGCTGTATTTAGTGTTTTTAAACAAGAACAAGAAAATATACTGTCACTCAATAAAAATGCAGAATTAATGAAGCAGCGAAAGGACGAATATTCTAAGTTCTTACCAATAGATAAACCATCCCAAACAGCAGATTTTATCAAGCAAATGATAAAGGCTTCTTTTGATTTTAAGCAGTTGCCTGACTGCGTCACTCAATCTAGTTTGCAATCAATTTTTCTTACACAGCCATCCATTGGACTGTCTCTTTTAGATAATCCAAAATTCATGCCACGTTTGGTGCATGGCAGTTTGACTGCATCGAGGGTGCACATGCAAGATATGGAAGGAATTGATCCAAAAAATGATGTGAATTATACATTGGCTGAAATGAAATGGTTTTGTTTTTATAAAGAGTTTACATCAAAGTTAAGTGGTGGACACGGTGAATATATAACTGGCAGAGAAGATTTATTGATGTTTAATACCGCTTTCGCGGATTATATTAACGGTACTGAATTTTTTTCTACAAAAAGAAAATTAGTGACTGCGATAAAAAAGTTCGCATCATTATGCCATAGGTTGGATCAATCAAATCGAGAAGATGACAAAGCAAAAGCCAGTGCAGGCTATGAAATTTTGTCCCAGAAATTAGCAGATAATCAAACGATTCATTCACTTTGTGTTGCTCAAATGTATGGTTATTCTAACGATGATATGTTGGCTCGATTATCTCAAGGTTTGGAGTTGTTAAATAAAGTGTTCGCTGATCATTCTCCGCAAATGAAAAGACTGAAAAGTAACTCTGACAAGTCAAAAAACAGTTCTGGGCATACATTTAGTATATTTTCTAAGGAAGAAAATCTAATTCAATTATTAGAAGATGTACGAGATGCTATGACTGAAGCCTATGCCTTGAGCCAGAAAGCATCTCCTACAATCAAATGCTAAAATCCATTACTACATGGACCATTGTTTATAAGTAGGTTGTTAGAAAAGATTGGGCGAAACGCCCAATCTTTTTTTATCCTTGCAATTTTTTCTTCAATAAATCGTTTAATTGCTGCGGATTTAATTTACCGCCCGATGCTTTCATTGCTTGGCCCACAAAGAACCCAAACAATTTATCTTTACCAGAACGATAGTCAGCAACTTGTTGCGGGTTAGCTGCAATAATTTCGTCAATTAATTTTTCAATGGCGCTGGTATCGGTTACTTGTTTTAGGCCGCGCTTTTCAATGATTTCATCCACATCACCTTCACGGTTCCATAATGCTTCGAAGATAGTCTTAGCAATTTTTCCTGAAATCGTGTCATCGGCAATGCGTACAATTAATTTACCTAATTGTGCAGAAGTAATGGGGCTTTCATTTAGCTCAAGACCATTTTTATTAAGTACGCCTAATAATTCACTGATAATCCAGTTTGCGGCTAATTTTGGTTGATTGCCTGATTCTTTCACCACATTTTCGTAAAAATCAGCCATGTCTTTACTGCTTACCAAAATATTTGCATCGTAAGCACTTAAGTCATATTGCTCTATGAAGCGGTCGCGTTTTTGTTGTGGTAATTCTGGTAATTCACGACGAACTTTTTCTATGAGCTCATTTGAAATCACAAGTGGTAATAAATCTGGGTCTGGAAAATAGCGATAATCATTTGCTTGTTCTTTTCCGCGCATGGAGCGTGTTTCATTCTTGTTTGGATCGTACAAGAGTGTTTGTTGAATTACTTTGCCGCCACTTTCGATTAAACCAATTTGGCGTTCAACTTCATAATTGATTGCGCGTTCAATAAAGCGAAATGAATTTATATTTTTTAATTCTGTGCGTGTGCCAAATTTGCTTTCACCTTTTGGCCGAACAGAAACGTTTGCATCGCAACGGAATGAGCCTTCTTGCATATTGCCATCGCAAATACCTAAATAACGTACGAGTGTATGCAATGCTTTTAAGTAAGCAATCGCTTCTTTTGCTGAACGCATATCAGGCTCAGAAACAATTTCGAGTAACGGTGTGCCTGCGCGGTTTAAGTCTATACCTGAAGAACCTTGAAAATCTTCGTGCAAAGATTTTCCTGCATCTTCTTCGAGATGCGCACGGGTAATGTTAATGCGCTTTGTGCTGCCATCTTCAAATTGAATATCAAGATGACCTTTTCCGACGACAGGGAGTTCATATTGACTAATCTGATAACCTTTCGGTAAATCAGGATAAAAATAATTTTTGCGTGCAAACACGGATTTTTTGTTGATTTCTGCATTTGCGCCCAGACCAAAACGAATCGCCATTTCAACTGCAGCTTCATTTAGAACGGGTAATACGCCAGGCATGCCTAAATCAATATTAGATGCTTGTGTATTAGGGTCTGCACCAAATTTTATAGGCGCTTTAGAAAAAATTTTACTCTTTGTTAATAGTTGTGCATGGACTTCAAGTCCAATGACTGTTTCCCATTCCATTTAAAACCCCTCCGGAATTTTTGTATGCCAATCAGTTGCTTTTTGATACCAATGAGCGATGTTAAGCAATTTTGCTTCGCCAAATAAATTACCGATTAATTGCAAACCAATTGGCAGCTTGTTAACAAAGCCAGCAGGAACGGCAATACCTGGTAAACCTGCAAGATTGACTGCAATGGTATAAATATCGGAGAGATACATGCTGAGTGGATCGTTAGTTTTTTCGCCAATTTTAAATGCAGGTGTTGGAGAAGTCGGCGACAAGATAACATCAACTTGATTAAATGCAGCATTAAAATCATCGCGAATTAAGCGACGAATTTTTTGCGCCTTTAAATAATACGCATCGTAGTAACCGCTGGATAATGCATAAGTACCAATCATGATGCGGCGTTTGACTTCATTACCAAAACCTTCACTGCGTGTGCGTTTGTAAAGGTCTTGTAAGTCTTTTGGATCTTTGCAGCGATAACCATAGCGTACGCCGTCATAACGCGCGAGATTTGAGGAGCACTCTGCTGGTGCAATGACATAATAAGCAGGTACGGAAAGATGGGTGTTTGGCAAACTAATTTCTTGAATGATCGCGCCCATTTTTTCATATTCTTTTATGGCTGCTTCTATGGCTTTAGCAACATCGCTATTTAAATCAGCATTAAAATACTCTTTGGGTAATCCAATTCGAATGCCTTTGATGGAGTCATTTAATGTTGCGGTGTAATCAGGGACGGGTTGATTGATGCTAGTGGAATCATTTTCGTCAAAGCCAGCCATGGCATTCATGAGCATAGCAACATCTTCAACGGTTTTTGCAAATGGGCCGCCTTGATCAAGACTGGAAGCAAACGCGATCATGCCATAGCGTGATACACGACCATAAGTTGGTTTCAAACCGGTAATATTGCACAAACCTGCGGGTTGACGGATGGATCCGCCCGTGTCAGTGCCTGTTGCGCCAGGTATGAGGCTTGCAGCAACAGCAGCAGCTGAGCCGCCTGAGGATCCGCCCGGAACATATTCTGTATTCCATGGATTTCGAGCGGGGCCGTAATAGCTGGATTCGTTTGAGGAGCCCATCGCAAATTCATCCATGTTAGTTTTACCTAACATGACTGTTCCGGCTTGTTTTAAATTGGTGACCACGGTTGCATCGTAAGGCGCAATAAAGTTATCCAGCATTTTTGAGCCGCAACTGGTTTTAATCCCGTCAGTGCAAAAAATATCTTTTTGCGCAATGGGAATGCCAGTCAATGGTCCTGCTTTTCCTGCTTCCCGGGTTTTATCTGCTTCTTTTGCAGTTTGTAATGCATAATCTTCAGTGACGGTGATGAAACTATTTAGTTTTTCATCGTGCTGTTTAATGCGATTTAAAAATAATTGTGTCAGTTCTACGCTGGAAATTTTCTTGTTAGCTAGTTCTTTGGATAATTCAGCAATGGTTTTGTGATGCATAAAGCATTACGCCTCTTCGATAACTTTAGGTACGAGGTAAAGGCCGGCTTCTACTTGCGGCGCAATACGTTGGTATTTTTCACGCAAATTTGCTGTAACGGCGACATCAGGTCTAAGGCGCTGATTCACATCGAGTGGATGAGCAAGCGGTTCTACATGTTGGGTGTCCACTTCATTCATTTGTTCAATAAGGCCTAAAATATTTGATAATTGAGGCGCGTAAAGATCGATGTCGCTGGCTGATAAATTCAAGCGCGCAAGTTGTGCAATTTTTTTAATGTCATCTGCGGTAAGAGACATACTGTCACTCCTGGTCTAAGAAGCGGAAGATTATAATGCAAGCGCATTGAATAAAGAACATTAGATGCGAATTTTTATAAATAGGAGTGCACACTTATGTTGCGAGGGTTTTTTTGATGTGGTTACAAATTTGTCATGCCAGCCGCACGTTTTTTGTGCGAGGGTGGCATC
>DAIEGU010000051.1 GCA_027356065.1 Gammaproteobacteria bacterium | reverse complement strand
CTTTCCCAAGATTAATCGCATTATGACATTCATTGATGCTAAGACGCTAGCTTTCCTGCGCAGGAGAATTTGTTGAGCATATTAGAACTTAAGTGAGCGTAGCCCTCTTGTCATCCTTGTATAGGTTAGGTAATTCGTTAACAAATTGAGAATGTTCATTCAACTGTGTCATGCAGGTGCGCGGGATGACGGTGCGTTTGTTACCTCTTCCCGCAATCCAGAACACCGTCAACGAATTACCTAACCTATACAAGGACGACGCTTTTGACAGATAGTCATGACAATATAATAAGGATTAAAAAAAGGAACTTGCCAATGAATGAACAAAACAAACAAACACCGGATAATGGAAATGATCCTATTATTCCAGCCAGCACTTCTTTGCCTGAAATCACACTACGCGTGTTGGTTCTTGGGACGATTTTGACGATTGTGTTAGCAGCAGCTAATGCATTTCTTGGATTAAAAGTAGGTACAACAGTCTCAGCTTCTATTCCTGCTGCTGTTATTTCTATGGGCATTCTGCGGTTTTTTAAAAATTCAAATATTCTTGAAAATACCATGGTACAAATCATGGCTTCTGTTGGTGAAGCGCTAACAGCAGGCATCGCATTTATTTTGCCAGCACTTATCATTCTGCATGTGTGGGATAAATTTAATTATTGGCAAACAGTCGTTACTGGTTTATTAGGCGGCGGCTTGGGTGTGTTATTTACGATTCCTTTACGTAGAGCATTATTACAAGACAAAGCATTGCGTTATCCAGAAGCTGTTGCAATAGGTAATGTGCTTAAAGCAAGTGCAAATCGTGAAAAAGGCGATTTGAAATCATTAACATTAGGCGGCGTTGTAGGCGCAACGATTGCCTTGTTTCAATCTGGGTTTCAAATTTTAACGGACAATTTTCAATATTGGGTTAAATCAACGTCAACTATTTATGGTTTTGGTTTGGGATTATCGCCTGCATTGATTGCTGCCGGCTATATTGTGGGTGTGAATGTCGCAATCAGTTTGCTAGTTGGTATCATCGCTGGTTGGATAATTGGTGTACCTGTTTTAACGTGGACGTATGGTATGCCAGATGTTGAAACAGCAAATCAAGCTGCTATTGTCATTTGGCGTTCGCATATTCGCTACATCGGTGTTGGTACTATGTTGATAGGCGGCATGTGGACGTTATGCACGCTTTTTAAACCTGTTGTCACTAGCATGATAACGTCATTTGCCACTATTAAAGATATTCGTTTAGGTAAAAAAACTGAAAGTTTACGTACGGAACGTGATATCCAAATTCATTATGTTTTCATTGCGGCATTAATTTTGTTGGTCCCCATTTTTTTATTAATTGCTTGGACAATTATTCCATCAAGCGCAAATATTTCTACAAGCTTTCGTTATTTCATTTCTGGCTTTAGTACTTTATATATCTTAATCGGCGGATTTATTTTTTGTTCTATCATGGCTTACTTTGCAGGTCTTATCGGTTCAACTAATAGTCCCGTATCAGGATTATTGGTTTCTGCACTCTTAGTTATTTGCTTAATCTTCATGGGGTTCTTTAGCTTTAGCGAATGGACACCCGAAATGAAAGAAATGATTGGTTCAGTTGTTGCTATTGGCAGCATGGTAATTATTGGGGCAGCACTTTCTATTTCTAATGACACGATGCAAGATTTAAAAGTAGGTGAGATCGTTGGAGCAACGCCGTGGAAACAACAAGTCATGTTAATTTTGGGCGTCATTGTTTCCTCGTTTGTTATTCCGCCAATTTTACAATTACTTTATAACGCTTATGGTATTGGCGGTGTTTTTCCGCGACCTAATATGAATCCGGCACAAATGTTAGCCGCACCACAAGCTGGTTTAATGGCAACGGTTGCAAAAGGTGCGTTTTCTCATCAATTAGAATGGGGAATGATTAGCGTAGGTGCACTGATCGCAGTAATTTGTGTCGTCATCGATGAGTTTTTGAAAAAGCATTATCACACTCGTTTACCAGTACTTGCGGTGGGACTAGGAATTTATCTTCCACTTGATAGTTCCGTTCCCGTTGTTATTGGGGGTTTTCTTTCTTATCTCATTCAAGTTCGTCTTAATGCCATGTATCGTCTAGGCCAATTAGAAGAAGCAAAAATGAATGTGCATAAATATCGAGGGTTGTTGCTTGCTTGCGGTATTGTTGCAGGCGCATCGTTGATGGGCGTTGTGATTGCGATACCATTTGCTATTAAACAAAGTTCTGATGCGTTACGTCTTATGCCTGAAGCGTACATGTCTTTCGCTGGCATTTTGAGTGTTATTGTCACTTTCTTCTTGTGCGCATGGATTTATCGAGTTGTGTTGAGAAAGAGTTAAAACTGCTTTTGCGGGTTGTCCTCCCCCGCAAGGGGGAGGACGCTAGCACAACCAACTACCTTCCACATCCATTTGCCACCGGCTTCCCCGCAAACCTATCAGCCACCCAAGGAACATATAAAGGTTCTGCGCTACCCGGCGTGGTAAAATGGGTTTGGTTACCAGGTAATTGAACGCGCGTTACTTGGCCGCCCATCTTGCACATTTGATCATAGTAAAGTTTGCCCATGAAAGGTGGTACGGTCACATCTTTATCACCCCAATAAATAATAACGGGTGCTAACGGTTTAACAGGATTCACGCTACCTTTTTTATTCGCTTCTATCCACGCCAAGGCATTTTTTATATCTGATCGTAATAAATTTTTATAATTATCACCGAAAGCGAAATTGAAAGTATCTGTCGCAACATGCATACATTTTCTTTCCATCACCGTATTTACTGCTTTAGCACCTTCTGGCGTAAAAATATCTTCTATTTTTAAATTAGGAAAAGCAGCAACTGTTCCCCAAATGTTTTGCGCATAATGAGTGAAGTTAAAGATGTTATCTCCGAATGTTTTTCCCAATGCTTGCAAGTATTGTGTTGCTTGTGCTTCCGTTTTTATTTCTGCAGGTAAAGTAGCTGCAATATCAAAAGGCGCCATTGCTACAAAACCGACTATTTTGATGCCGTCATTCGCTGATCCTTTAGCAGTGAGATAATCATTTAAACCAGCGGCAGCGAGTGTTGCACCGCCGCCTTGTGACCAACCATAAACAATAGATTGAGTGCCTGCACCCGCTTCTTTGATCTGAGTAGCTGCACGCAGCGAGTTAATCACATCACGTCCTTGAGTGGCGGCAACAGTATATTGATGTTTACCACCACCACCTAGACCTTGATAATCGGTTGCAACGATCACATACCCAGCTTTAATAAAAGCATCCATTGCAGGTAAACCAAAATCAGTCCAGGAATTACCATTCATTAAAAAATATTGATTGAGCGGTTGCGCGGGGTCAGTTACTTGGGATGGTCCACATGTTTGTGCTGTTCCCGTCGTGCCATGTGCCCAAGCAACAATAGGACGGCCATTAACAGGTGCTGGCGTTGTAGGCGCTGCTAAAATTCCAGTGACTAAGGTTTTATGTTCATTTACATCGGAGGATATATAAGCGATTTTCCATGCTTGAACTCCCGGCATCTTGACTGCAATTTTTTCTGCTTTGACCACGGTACCGAGTTTGGCTTCTGGATCAACATTTGGAAGATTGAGATAGAATTCTCCCATATCAACTGGACCAAAATCAGGAGACGCATAGGCTAGTTGAGAGCAAATTAAAATAAGAAGACTAAGAGCGAGATAAAGCGAATGCAGTAGTCGCACGATAATAATCCCTTAAAAATGAAATCCAGGTTTTAGTATAGCGAAGCAAGTGTAAGACAAAAACTTATATCATTGTTGGTGGGAATAGAAATTCCAACTCTAACTGCCATTGCCAAGCAGGCCCCACGCTAGAAGGGCGAATTGCATTATAGTAAGCAAATGTCGATAAACTGATTGCTTGCTTGTTCCAATTAAAACTTCGACCTCCGCCTAAACCAAAAGGGACGGTCCATTGTTGATTGCCATGGCTTTTCCAATTAGCAGTAATAGTAGGATTAGAAGTAATGAACCAACCTTTATCAAAAATATAAGAAATCAAATATTGAAAAGAAAATAGATTCACTGTTGGTCGATTGGTTTCTCCTGCAACTGACCAGGCATTGTATGTTAGAAAACCAAACATCCATTTTTCTGTGATGGCCACCATTCCAAGTTCTGGGCCTATACTCCATTTTCCGCTGCCTATGTATTTACTATTGGTGGAGGTGGGAAGAAAAAAAGTAGGGCCTACTCCCCAAGTAATAATATTAAAGTGAGTGGGTGAAATAAAAAAAGTTGGATTAATATCACCCCAGCCATTTATATAATTACCATCAATGATGTTTTGTTGATTAGGTGTAGCAGTGCGTTCAAAAATAGGTGCGATAGTTCTAACAATAAGATCATAAGATGACGAAATATGAAAAGGTATGACCGGTTTAAAATTTAAAATGTTCTGTTTATTGTTATAAGGCCCGTAACCAAAGTTAATATCGTTTTCAATGGGTGCAGCAATATACTCTGCGTAATGGTTTAGTTTTAAAAAATTATTTGAAGCTTTTGCTAATTCATTTTCATTTTCCATCGCTGCAGCAGTCAAGGACTGTAGGCAAAATACGGTTAACATAAAAAGCTTTATTATTTTATTCATGCTGAAAAAGTCCTTTTAAGAATCAAAATCATCGAATCGTAACAAACACTATCAAAGCGCAGAAGAAAGCACTCCTCATATACGCGTAAGATGAGTAATATAATAAGATAAACCTACATGAGACTTAAGTAATGGAATACTTAGAGAATAAAACGTTTGATGAAATTCAAATTGATGAAACTGCCACGCTCTCACGCACATTAACTGAGAGAGATATTCAGGTTTTTGCAATTATGTCAGGCGATATTAATCCCGCTCATGTCGATATTGAATATGCGCAAAGTGATTTATTTCACAAAATAATTGGTCATGGTATGTGGGGCGCTGCATTAATCTCAACCGTGTTAGGAACACAATTACCAGGGCCTGGCACGATTTATATTGGGCAAACACTTAAATTTAAAAAACCTGTCGCGATTGGCGATACATTAACTGTAACAGTTAAAGCCATTGAAAAAAATCCAGAGAAAAAGCGAGTTATTTTTGCTTGTGAAGTTCGCAATCAAAAAGATGAAGTTGTGATGGAAGGCCAAGCAGATGTGCTTGCACCAACTAAAAAAATTCGTCGTCCAAAAGCAGTTTTACCTGAAATAACATTAAGACGACCTTATTCTTTGTTTGATACCTATCTTGCCAAAGCAAAACCGTTTGGTTCATTGCGTGCAGGTATCATTTATCCCATTCATCAAAAAATAATTGAAGCAATTCATGACGCACATCTTTCCGGAACAATTGATCCCATTTTGATTGGGCCGCGAGAAAAAATTCAGCAAGCAGCACAAGCAGCAAATATTGATATTAGCCCATATGAATTAATTGATGTTGAGCATGCGCATGGAGCAATTAGTAAAGCCATGATGATGGCGAATGACGGACATGTTGGTATTTTAGTGCGCGGGGGTGCAACACGCGAAGATTTATTGCATGCAATGCAACGCCACGAAAAAGGATTATTAACAGATAAACAATTAAGTTATGCCTTAGTGCTTGATGTGCCAACTTATCATAAAGCACTGATTTTGACCGATACATTAATTAACGTTAATCCAAATTTAGAAGCAAAGCGCGGCATCACACAAAATGCCATTGATTTTGCTTTGGCGCTTGCAATCAAAGAACCTAAAGTGGCCATATTAGCAGGTGTTGATACGATAAATAGTAATATGCATTCAACAGTTGATGCTGCTGCGCTTTGTAAAATGGCAGAGCGTGGTCAAATTCATCACGGTATTTTAGATGGTCCATTAACATTTGATAACGTGATTTCAAAAGAAGTGACAACCCTAAAAGGGATAGATTCTAAAGTTGCAGGTGATGCGGATATTTTGGTGGTGCCGAATGTGGAAACAGGAAATATTCTTGCAAAACAATTGGAATATTTAGCTGAATCGCGTAATGCAGGTCTTGTATTAGGCGGAAAAGTACCTGTATTAATGAGTCATATTAATGATGTTTATCTCAGCACAGTATCATGTGCATTAGCTATTTTAAATAATGCATATATATACAGAAAAGAATATTAATTTAATGAAGGAGTATATTATGGAGCAAGGAAATCCGTACGATTCAGCGAAAAATTGGTATGCATTATGGACGCAGCAAAGCAAAGAATTTTTTTCATCTGCTGATCAATATTTAAAAAATATGTTTGGTGAGCATGCCAGTTTAAATCCAGAAGAACATTTAGATGAAATTAATGCTTGGTTAAAAAGTTTGAAAAAACATTGGGAAAAGACCCAATTAAATGAAGAACAAAAAATGTATGCAGCATATTGGAATATGATGAATGATATGTGCAAGCAAGCGAGTGATTTAATGTTAACGCAATGGGTTAAAAAAGCCCATGACAAACAATATATTCAATCTATCCAAGAATTATATGAGTTATGGTTGAATTGCTGTCATGATGTATATCAGCGTTATATGCATAGTAACGCATATCAAGAAAATTATGCTGAATTTATTAATAATGCTTTTAAATTATGGCAGCAAAAATAATGCGGTAATTTGTTCAAAACACGTTAATAGTTGAATACCCGCCGAAAAAGTGGATAATCAAAAGTTCCCTCCAAAAAAATTAGTTATCTATCTATATTATTTATTTAAATTAAAACTCCATTAAAAGGAATATGAACATGGCAGTAGATCATAGGAGATTATTAAACTTCGATCCAGCAGTAAAAGAGTTACATGATTATTTTACTGATTTTCAAAATAAAGAAGCGATTATACAAATAGTTCAAAATATCAAATCAGGTATATGGGGATATTTTTTATGGACTGCGCATAAATATTATTCTGATTTTGAAATCATTTTAAATAAGACTAATGATGGTAATTTAATATTGAGTGCAATTGTTGATTTTTACAATAAAGATCTAAATAGCGGCATGACATTTTTGGCAGAAGCCATTTTACGACTCTTTCCTAATGACAATAAATATGTAAAAGAACTAGATATACTCGAAAAAGTGTGCAGCATATTTATTAGTCAGGCAACAGCCACAGTTAAACGTTACATGGCAGAACAGAAAAAAATGGCAGCAGAAACATTGTTTCTTGAAAAGAAGAAGAAAGAAGACGAAAAAGAAAGAAATCAAATGCTATCAAATGGGAATTTTAAACAGCGTTGGACAACAGCAACTAATGATCATGGGGAAGAAACAAACAGTAAGAAAAATGTAATTCCTCGCAACAAATTGGAAGATAGTACGGAGTTATCTGCAGCTAAAAATTTAATCGGTAGTTTGTTTGAAGCTAAATTTCCTGGAAAAAAAGATGATGATCGTACTAAAGAAGAAAAAAAAATTGAAAATAATATTCGTTGGAATATATTTTTGAATAAACATAAAGATGAAGTAGGTAAAAAGAAAAAAGCAGTAGCCAAAAGCAAAGCTTCTTTAGCAATTCAAAGTTTTTTAACTAACCGTTTAAAACAAAATGAACAAATAAAACAAAATGAAAAACAAGTAAATGAAATTTCTACTTCTTGTAAATTTGATTTAGATCCATTTCATCGCAAACCCATGCGTTAGGTATTTTACTCCGGACTAGAGATGTGTCACTTGCATTAGCTAGTGTAGGTGATACATCGCTACTTTGCTTCACAAGTAAAATTCTGCGGCCACTTTCCCAAATACCATTTCAAGTGCCTGTGTACCTAACCTTGAAACATAATCGTGACAGAAGTTAAACCATTTACGATAATCACTTGCTAAATTTAAAACGGGAAAATCACTTCCCCACATGATGCGTTGATAATTAAACGTTGAAAACAAATGATCAATATAAGGAATGAGCGCATCAAATGATGCATCTGCATTTGCTTCAGTAATGAGTCCTGAGAATTTACAGTAAACATTGGGACATTCAGCAATTGTTTTCATATCATTTGCCCATGGCTGCAGTTGATTAGATTTGATAGCAGGTTTTGCACCATGATCAATTACCACATTTAATTCTGGATGTTTGTCTAGTAGACGCATTAAATTAGGTAAATGTTTTGGTAAAACTAATGCATCAAATGTTTTGCCTGTTGTTTCTAGCAATTTGAATAGGGGGGTTAGTTTTTTTTGTAACATCCAATCAGGATCAGGGATATCTTGCAGCATGGGTCGTATACCACAAAATAATGGGTTTTCAATCAATGCGGCTAAATCATTAGCTGCATGATCACTTAACATATCTATCCAGCCTACTACACCTAAAATAAATGGATGTTGTTTGGCTAATTGCAGCATAAAAAAAGTTTCATTTAATGTTGGAGCTGCTTGAATGAGGATAGTGCCGTGAATGTTTAAATCAGATAAAGTTGGACTCAAGTCATTAGGCAAAAAATTGCGATATAGCGGTATCAAATTTGGAGTTAACCAATCGTAGTCGCCTCGGTTTAATTGCCAAAAGTGTTGATGACTGTCTATGTAGTGCATAACGTTCCTTGTTATCAGCCTCAGGGCAAACGGGCAAATCCTCAAGCAACAAAGCCATTAGGGATGACAATTGTGCGATACATTCACACCGGCGCATGATTAGGAATAATTTTTTCTGTTTTCAACGCATCCCATAATGATGCAGGTATATCACTCTGCCAATGTTTAATATTGTCGTGTATTTCATTTGCTGCAGCAGAGCCAATCACAACACTGGCAATAGCAGGATGTTTCAATGGAAATTGTAATGCGACTGCTTTCATTGCCGTATTATAAGCTCGACATATTTCTTCGATTAACTTTACGCGAGTTAATATATCGTGGTTTGCTGGGCGATGATGATAATAAGCACTTTCATTAGCACCTGTTGCCAGAATGCCTGACGCATAAGGGCCTGCTAGCAAAATGGATATTTTCTTTTGTAAACAAGTTTGCAAAAAGGTATCCAAACAATCTTGTTCTAACAAAGTATAATTACCTTGCAGCATAAAACAGTCATAATCCCCATATGCCAAAGCACGCTCACAGACTTCCCATTTTTTGACACCCAACCCAATTGCATGAATGACACCTTGCTGTTTTAATTCATGCAATGCTTTATAACCGCTATCAACATAATCACGAAAATAATGCGAAAAATTAGGCGCATCATGAATCACTGGATCAAGATCATGCACTAACACCATATCGATATGGTGTAAGCCCAAACGCTGCAAGCTATCTTCAAATCCGCGCATGATTCCATCGTAAGTATAATCATAATGTAGATGAAATGGAATCTTGCCAATGAATTTATTATCAGGTGGTAACACATTATGTTTTGCTCGTAGCAATTCACCTACTTTTGTGGAGAGAACAAAATTGTTTTTATCTCGTAATGCATCGCCTAATCGTCGTTCACTTAAACCATAACCATATTCCGGTGCAGTATCAAAATAAGAAATACCTGTATCAAGTGCTGTATTAACTACATTCATAGCAGTTTGATGAGTGCATTCTGCAAATAAATTTCCAATGGATGCTCCACCAAATCCAATTTCACTCACTTTCAATGAAGTGTTCCCAAGTGTTCTAAATCTCATTACATTCTCCAAGCATTTCCATGAGGAAATTGATAATGATCTAATGAATTATTTTTCATGGTAATAGAATAACCGGCGGCAGCGGGTGGAATGTAACATCCATTGATTATTACAGTAGGATCATAAAAGTGTTCATGTAAATGATCGACATATTCCAAAACGCGATTTTCAAGTGAAGCAGAAATTGCAATATAATCTAACATTGCCAAATGCTGTACGTATTCACATAAACCAATACCACCAGCATGAGGACAAACTGGAACATTAAATTTTGCTGCCATGAACAAAACAGCTAAAATTTCATTTACACCGCCTAACCGACAACTATCAATCTGACAAATATCAATAGCATTTGCTTGAAAGAATTGTTTAAACAAAATTCTATTTTGACAATGTTCGCCGGTAGCAACTTTGATGGGTGAAATTTGTTGACGAATTTTTGCGTGTCCTAATACATCATCTGGACTGGTTGGTTCTTCAATCCACCATGGATTAAATTGACTTAATTCATTCATCCATTTGATGGCAGTAGGAACATCCCATTTTTGGTTTGCATCTATCATGAGTTTAAAATCATTACCAAGGATTTCTCGTGCAATTTGCAAACGTCTTTTATCATCTTCTAAATTTGCACCCACTTTTAATTTTAAATGTGTCCAACCTTCCTCAACGAGTTGTAAGCAAAGTTCACGCATTTTTGCATCGGAAAAGCCTAACCATCCTGCAGAAGTTGAATAAGCAGGATATCCATGATGTATTAAGTAATCGATGCGCTCTTGTTTACTGGCCTCATGTTGTTTAAGCATGGCTAACGCTTCTTCTTGGGTGATGGCATCAGTGATATAAGTAAAATCAACACAACGTACCAATTCTTCTGGTGACATATCGGCAAGCAATTTCCACAAGGGTTTATTTTCACTTTTTGCCCACAAATCCCAGACTGCATTGACAATGGCGGCTGTTGCTAAATGAATAACACCTTTTTCAGGGCCTATCCAACGTAATTGACTATCACCGGTGATATGACGCCACCATGCACCCATATCATTTGTTATGTCACTTAATTGTTGGCCTAGTATTAAATGTTGTAATGCATGAATTGCCGCAACACAAATTTCATTGCCGCGTCCTATAGTGAAAGTCAATCCATGACCTTCAAGGTGGGGATCATTGGTATGCAAGATGACATAAGCCGCTGAATAGTCAGGGTCAACATGCATTGCATCTGAACCTGTTAATTCACGAGAAGTTGGAAATCGAATATCTTTTACTTCAATTGATGTAATTTCAATGTTCATGGGAAAAAACCAAATTATTAATTTGTCCAACCACCGTCTATAATCTGGGTGGTACCTGTTGTATAAGTAGATTCATCAGATGCAAGATAAACAGCGAGCGCTGCAATTTCATTTGTTGTACCCAATCTACCGAGTGGTTGACGAGCAATGAATGCTTGTCGTGTTTTTTCTGCATCGTTTGATTCAGCAATGCGTGCTTCTAATGAAGGTGTTTGTATTGTTCCAGGACAGATAGCATTACAGCGAATACCAGATTGTATGTAATCAGAAGCGACCGATTTTGTTAACCCAATGACAGCAGCTTTTGTTGCAGTATAAATAAATCTATTTGGCACACCTTTTATGCTTGAAGCAACCGATGCCATATTAATAATATTGCCGCGCTTTTTTTGCAGCATATTAGGCAAGAATGTTTTTATCATTCGATACATTGATTTGATATTAAGATCAAAAGCATATTCCCAATCATCATCTGTACAATCTAAAATTGTTCCGTGATGCACATGCCCGGCACAGTTAAATAAAATATCTACATTGCCCCCAATAGTTGTTGCAAATGTTTTGATAGCGTCATTATTTCTGACATCCAAAACATGTGTGGATACATTAGGAAATTCGCTTTTTAATTGATCTAGTGAAGTTTGATTGATATCAGTTGCATACACATTGGCGCCTTCATTTGCAAAGTAAATTGCAGTTGCTTTACCAATGCCTTGACCGGCAGCAGTAATCACCGCAATTTTATTTTCTAATCGTTTCATTGTTTACTCCATGTGAAAAACTTCTTGCATATGCGCCCACCATTCATCTTTATCACGCGTTGATAAAGGTTCTTGACAGGGTATCGTTAATTGCCACCATTGTTGAGTGATAGGATAATCAGCAATTTTTTGCATATCATTTATATAATCTTCTCCATGATATTCTAAGTAACCGAATAACCAATTGTCTTTCCAAAAAATCGAATAATTTTTTATGTGATGTTTAGAAAGTATATTTAACACATCTGGCCAAACCGCAGCATGTAAATTTTTATAGTCAGTTAATTTTTCTGGCTTGATGTTTATTACCATGGCATAACGTTTCATGCATTACTCTTCAATTAAAATAGGTTTGTTCATTATTGTAATTGGAATATGTTTACCTAGATCGACAGCAGGAAAATTAGCTAATACATTTCGTTCAATTTGTTCAAGTGTCGTTCCTTTAGTTTCTGGAATATAAAAATAAAATACTAACCAAGCAACAATGGTGGTTACAAAAAAGCTACCAAATATAAATGCGATGCCAAAGTTGACAATCAGCGTGGGTATGAGTGCCGCAACAATGACATTTGCACCCCAATTACATGCAACAGACAATCCCATGCCCAATCCACGTACACGTAATGGAAATACTTCAGCAGGAATAAGAAAGCATGCAGGCCCTATACTGATGCCATGTAAAACCATAAATGAAATAGCGGATATTAAAAATATCCAGCCTAATAATTGTTGATTAGTAATGAGCGCAAAACTTAATGTGATAACGAGTAAAACAAGTAATATCCCAGTTGTACCTATCATCAATGGTTTTTTTCTACCAATTTTGTCGATAAAAAATAATGATGAAATGGTAGAGATAACTAAAGTTAATCCCATAAACATAGTGCAAAAAGTTGCAATGGAAGGTGAGGCAAATCCTGTTTGCTGAAAAATAGTGGGTGCATAGTAATTAAATGCGTTAATACCCACTGTTTGAGTAAAAAAGCTGACTGCTACACCAATAAAGATGACTTTAAGATAACGAGGTTGATCGAACAATTGACGGAAAGAAATATTCGTTTCTTTAATGAGTGCTTGTATTTCTAACATGCATTGTTTTGCATGTGCTTCACCGTATAGATTAGCTAAAATATGTTTAGCTTCCGCAATTTTATTTTTAACCAATAACCAGCGCGGACTTTCTGGTAACAGAAAAACACCAAAAAATAAAATAATTGCGGGAACAACGCCTAATGCAATCATGGCACGCCAATTGCCAGAGTAAGAAAAGAGATAAGCAACAGCAAAAGAAAGAAATACACCGATTTGTACAAAGACAACGAATAAATTAACTAGCCAACCGCGCTGTTTTTCATTAGCTAATTCAGAAGTATAAACCGGTGAGATAGATGAGCCAATGCCAATGGCAATGCCTAATAGTAATCGTCCTGCAACAAGTGTATTAATATTTGTTGCGGTCCCACAAATGATAGAACCCGCAATAAAAAAAATTGCAGTTAACAATAATGTTTTTTTACGCCCGAATAAATCACTAATCTTTCCACTTAAAATAGCTGATAACAATGCACCTAAAGGCACCATTGCAACTAACCAGCCTTGCTCAGTGTCTGAAATAATAAAAGTTTTGTTGATAAAAAGTAATGCGCCTGAAATGATGCCTGCATCATAACCAAATAATAATCCTGATAGTGCAGCACAAATGGCAATGATGATGATAGGATTAGCTTTTGCTTCTTGCATAAAAAAATAATCTCCCTGATGCTACGCTTTAATGTGTTGCATAGTAGCAATCATTTTAGCAGCGTGTAAATGATCATTTTTAATGAATTTAATTTATTTTTTTATGAGTGTAGGCGCGGGAGAAAAGACAGCATTTTCTGTTAGAGAAGCTTTAATAGCGATGATAATTTTTTCTGCTTTTTCTTTTTTGCTAAGAAAATCTAGTTTATATGATAGGTTTTTAGGTTTGATAAAATCATAAATAGCTTTTACTAATTCAAAATTAGATGAATTACAATTGTTAGAATGTTTCATCATTAACTCAAATGCGGTTTTCATTCTGGCAGTTTCTAAATTTGATTTACTGTTATCTTTAATATGTTTAGCAATGCATTCTAAAAATTGAATTGGATTTAAAGAAAGTAAATCATTTAGAAAAGTAGTTTCAAGTTTATTGGAGGGATCTAACGCATCATAAATAGTTATAAAAACATCACGCTGCAATGTGGCTTTAGCGAGCGTATTTTTTTGAGCATATTCAAACTGTTCCTTGTAACGATGATAATGAAAAAATGCGACATTTATCAACGAAAGTTTTTGATTATTTTTAGGAGGTAATTTTTCTAAATCATCTTGATAAAAATCAAGCGCATTTTTCATGATTTCTAACAGCACGAAGCAAAAAACTTCTATCGGTAAGCGATTAATATACCAAGCATCTTCTTGATAAAACCCCTTAATTAACCAGAATAAAATTTCTTTGTTTCGATAATAAAATTTAGCTTGTAATAAAATAGAAATATAAATATCAATGTATTTAAGAGGAGAGTTGACAAGAATTTGAGCGGCAGTTTTTGATTGATAATTTACAATTTGAAAATTTGCTCCATGCTTGTAAAGGCTTACTAATATTTCTTTATTTCCAGTTGTTGCTGCACCGTGCCATGGTATTTTGATTCGATTTGAACCATTTACTTTCGCACCAAGTTTTAACAATAAGGGAGCAAACTGAATAGATTCCTTAGGATTGCTGTAGATAATATTAGTTAATAGATCATCAAGATCTTTTTGATTTATTTTTTGGCCTGATGTAAGAAGTAAATATAATAAAGACCAATGTTGTTTATTATATGCAATCAGTAAGGAAGAATTCTCTTCTCCATCTTGTGAATTAACATCCGCATGGTGACTAAGTAACAATTTGACTATTTCTTCTTGTTTATTAAGAGTCGCTAAATGTAATGGGCGCCTATGTGAAAAAATATTTATTGCATCAATATTTGTACCCAGAGTAATTATTTTTTTAGCAGTTTCAATAGACTGAGGTGTATTTTTTTCTAACGCTAATAATAGTGCTTGAGATAGCGGTTTTGGCTCACAATAGGGAATTAATAAATTGGCAAGTTCCCATTGAGAGTGAATGATTAAATAGTGCAGTGGATATCGAAGTCTTTCATCATCTAGCATCGCACTATCAGCATAAGCCCCAGCTTTTAATAAAAGCTGTGCCATTTCTATCTGTACGGAGGAGCCTTCCATTATTACTTGATGAAGTGGATTCATTAATCGAGAGTCTATTAAATCTGGATCTGCACCATTCTTTAAAAGAAGTTGCAGCAAAGTTGTATTTCCATTGCTAATAGCAATATGTATGAGTCCTACCAAATAGCTTTTACCAGCCGCAGATTCGACTCTAAAGCGAGAGTTAAGCGGTAAATCAGACGATATAATTTTTTCGGCAAGTGCAACGGATGACTCTGAATTTTCTATGAATGCATCAATTAAAGTTTCAAATGAAGATTGATTATTTTTTTGGTCTCGGCTGGTACTCATGTTTTCTCGCGATTAACATCCTGTTACTGTCGCAAAACTCAAATGTGTCATCCTGAACAGACCGTTTTTTGGTCTGTGAAGGATCAGGCGCTAATAAAAAGATCCCTCGCAGACTAAAAAAACAGTCCGCTCAGGATGACAAAAATCATTTTCGCAACAGCCGCTAAGCAAATGTCATTGCGACTGGCAATGACGTACTAACTTACAATGACGCATTATGCAACAAAGCCAATCAAAAACGACAGCATAATACGCGCAAATTATTCTTGTGACGTTTCCACTTTTAAACTTAATACTTGGCGGCAACCGCGTGGCAACTTATGACCGCGTAAACCACGTATACCAGTAAAATGCTGCCAATCAGATGGTTTCATGATGAACGGTTTACCATCACCTTCGATTAATAGATTTTGATTTTCATCTAACAAAATTATGTCAACAACATATTCTTCACGTGTTGCAACTTTGCTACCGGGAATACTTATCATTTTATTACCTTTGCCTTTTGCAAGCTGAGGTAATTCTTTCAAAGGAAATACCAACATGTGGCCTGTATTTGAAACCACAGCTAAAAATTGACTTTCAACATCTGTTATTAAACGTGGAAGCAATGTGCGTGAATTATTAGGCAATGATAATACTGTTTTGCCTGCACGGTTTTTTCCATAAAGTTCGGAAAGTTTAACAATGAAACCATATCCTGCATCAGAAGCTAATACGTAAAGTTCTTCACCTTCACCTATCATGGTGCCAATAAATTCAGCGCCGGGTGGTGGATTTAAACGACCCGTGAGCGGTTCGCCTTGTCCGCGTGCAGAAGGCAATGTATGTGCAGAGACTGAGTAAGCACGTCCTGTTGAATCAATAAATACAGCCATTTGATTACTTTTGCCCATGGCAGCAGATTGGAATTTATCACCTGCTTTGTAACTTAAACTATTTGGATCAATTTCGTGGCCTTTTGCAGCACGTACCCAACCTTTGTTTGAAAGAACAACGGTAATAGGTTCGGTTGGTAATATTTCTGTTTCTTTCATTGCTTGCGCTTCTTTACGTTCCACAAGCGGTGAGTGTCTGTCATCACCAAATTTATCTGCATTTTCTAATAACTCTTTGCGAATCAATTTTTTTAAGCGCGCAGATGAATCTAAAGTTTTTTCAATTTCGTCACGTTCTTTATCAAGATTACTTTGTTCACGGCGTATTTGCATTTCTTCAAGTTTTGCAAGATGACGCAATTTGATATCAAGAATGGCATCTGCTTGTTCATCACTTAATTTAAAACGCTTCATCAAGACAGGTTTAGGTTCATCTTCTTTGCGAATAATGTTAATGATGTCATCTAAATTAAGATAAGCAATGATTAAGCCTTCTAATATATGTAAGCGATGAATAATGGCATCTAAACGATATTGCAAACGACGTTTGACTGTAGTGGAACGATATTCCAGCCACTCATTTAGAATTTCTAGCAATCCTTTAACTTGCGGACGACCATTTAATCCAATCATGTTTAAGTTGACACGATAACTACGCTCGAGATCTGTTGTTGCAAACAAGTGATCCATTAAGGCAGTGATATCCACACGATTAGAGCGTGGGATGATGACTAATCTAGTTGGATTTTCGTGATCAGACTCATCACGTAAATCTGATACTAGCGGTAGTTTTTTATCCTGCATTTGCTGCGCAATTTGTTCCAACACTTTTCCGCCGGATACTTGATAAGGCAAAGCAGTAATCACAATTTCATCTTCTTCTTGTGTATACACAGCACGCATACGAACTGATCCATTACCAGTGCGATACATTTCTTTAAGATCAGCTTTAGATGTAATAATTTCTGCTTCAGTTGGATAATCAGGTGCAGGCACAAATTCATAAATATCTTTGAGTGTCGCTTTTGGATTATCAAGAATATGTACTAGTGCATTTATTAATTCTGTTAAATTGTGCGGTGGTATATCAGTTGCCATACCAACAGCAATACCTGTTGTGCCATTTAATAAAACATTTGGCACTTGCGCTGGTAATAATGCAGGTTCACGTAATGTGCCATCGAAGTTAGGTACCCAATCAACTGTGCCATCTTCCAACTCACTTAATAATGCATCAGCATAAGCGGATAAACGCGATTCAGTGTAACGCATCGCAGCAAATGATTTTGGATCATCAGGTGAACCAAAATTACCTTGTCCTTGAATCAATGGATAACGATAAGAAAATGGTTGCGCCATTAATACCAATGCTTCATAACAGGCTGAATCGCCATGCGGATGAAATTTACCCAGTACGTCACCCACCGTACGTGCAGATTTTTTAAATTTAGAAACTGATTTCAATCCGAGCTCAGACATTGCGTAAATAATACGACGCTGTACGGGTTTCAATCCATCACCGATGTGCGGTAAAGCACGATCTAAAATGACATACATGGAATAATCGAGATACGCTTTTTCTGCGTATTCGCGTACGGGAATATGTTCAATGTGTGTTGCTGTACTCATGAATTTTTATCCGTTACAAAATTGAAATTGTAGTGTAAGTCCCCCCACCCTGGCCCTTCCCCGCGAGGGGGGAGCGCTCCCTTCACAATGAAAGTAATTAGGTCGTCCCCTCCCCCTCCTTTGGGGGGAGGGCTAGGGTGGGGGACACTACATAATTACACCTCTGCCAAATTACCTTTTTTCTCAAGCCATGCTTTACGATCTTGCGAGCGTTTTTTTGCCAGTAACATATCAAGTAATTCATCCGTATGATCTTTATCTTTGATTGTTAGCTGCATTAATCTACGGGTATCAGGATCCATGGTAGTTTCACGTAATTGCATAGGATTCATTTCACCTAGACCTTTAAAACGGATCACATTTATTTTTGCTTTCTTATCTTTATATTCTGCATTAATACGATCAATGACACCTTGTTTCTCAGCTTCATCTAATGCGTAGTAGGTTTCTTTACCATGATCAATGCGAAACAGTGGCGGCATGGCAATGTAAACATGTCCGGCAGCAACAAGCGGACGAAAATGTTTTACAAAGAGCGCGCATAACAATGTTGCAATATGGTTACCATCTGAATCAGCATCTGCAAGAATGCAAACTTTGCTATAACGTAAACCACTTAAATCATCGGAGGCAGGATCTACACCAATTGCAACAGCAATATCATGAATTTCTTGTGAAGATAAAATTTCGCTTGAATCAACTTCCCACGTATTTAAAATTTTTCCGCGCAAAGGCATGATGGCCTGAAATTCGCGACTGCGAGCTTGTTTTGCAGAACCGCCTGCCGAATCACCTTCAACTAAAAATAATTCACTGCGGTGCATATCTTGTTGCGAACAATCTACCAATTTGCCTGGTAATGCAGGCCCTGCAGTGACTTTTTTACGTGCTACCGTCTGTGCTGCTTTCAAACGTTTTTGTGCATTACCAATGGCGAGCGCTGCTAATGCTTCACCAAAAGCAACATGTTGGTTTAACCATAAACTAAATGCATCTTTAACAACGCCAGAAACAAAAGTAGAGCATTCGCGTGAAGATAATCGTTCTTTTGTTTGTCCTGCAAATTGCGGATCGTGTAATTTAACAGAAATAATATGTGCGCATTGTTCCCAAATATCATCAGCGGTCAATTTGATACCACGCGGAAGTAAATTACGAAATTCACAAAACTCTCGTAATGCCTCTGATAATCCAGTACGAAAACCAGAAACATGGGTCCCACCTAGCGGTGTTGGAATTAAATTTACATAACTTTCATTGAGAACATCACCACCTTCAGGCAACCAAAGTGCTGCCCAATCAACGGCTTCATTATCACTGGTAAATGCGCCTAGGAAAGGCTCATCAGGTAATCTTGCTGCGTTGCCAACGGCTTCTTCTAGATAATTGCTTAATCCATTTTCATAAAACCATTCTTCGGTTTGGCCACTGCTTTGATCAGTGAAGGTGACATATAAACCAGGACACAAAACCGCTTTAGCTCTCAATGTATGTTTTAATTTATTGATAGCAAATCGTGATGTATCGAAATATTTTTCTTCAGCCCAGAAGCGAACGCTAGTGCCTGTCTCGCCTTTATTTGATTTACCGGTTATTTTCAATTCGGATGTTTTGTCACCGTGAGCAAATTGCATTGCATAAACGTTGCCATTTCGTTTAATGGTGACTTCCAGCTTTTTGGATAACGCATTGACAACGGAAATACCAACACCGTGTAAACCGCCCGAGAAACGATACTGTTTGTTGGAAAATTTTGCACCGCTATGTAAACGGGTCAGGATCAATTCAACACCAGACACTTTTTCTTCTGGATGAATATCAACTGGCATGCCGCGACCATTATCAATAATTTCTAATGAATGATCTTTATGTAAAATGACATCAATGCGTTTTGCAAAACCTTCTAATGCTTCATCGACACTGTTATCGATGACTTCATGCGCAAGATGATTAGGATTGGTGGTATCTGTATACATACCAGGACGACGACGTACCGGTTCAAGGCCACTTAAGACCTCAATAGCTTCGGCATTGTATACTTTCGATTTCGTTATTTTGTCTGCCATAATTGTTTTAACCATTCACGATTTAACATTAACCATTGTATGGAAATAATAGCGGGAGAAGTTTTAATTTTTCCCTCTTGTATCATGGCGTAAGCTTCATCAAGAGAAATAGTGAAGCATCGAATATCTTCACTCTCATTCGCTAAGCCATGTATACCACCTGTTTCGCTAGCATCAACACGTCCGCAAAAGAGTGCTAAGGTTTCATTGCCTCCGCCAGGGCTAACAAAATACTGGCTTATTGGATAAAGATCCAGGATTTTACAGCCGCCTTCTTCTTTTGCTTCTCTTATTACAACGTCAGCGGGTTTTTCTGTTGCCTCATAAAGACCTGCGATAATTTCAATCAACCAAGGACTTTGTGGATTTGAAATAGCACCTGCGCGAAATTGTTCTATTAATACGACTTGATCAAGAACAGGGTCATAAGGTAAAACGGCGGCAGCCGGTGAGCGTTCGCATATATCGCGTTGGAATTTATCAGTCCAACTACCGTCAAATTTGCGATGAATAATTGTATAGCGCGCAAGACGCATAAAACCTTCGCAAAGAATTTCGCGCTTTACAATTTCATAATCATTTTGAGAAAAAGATGTTAATGTTTCCGGCATTATTTAGTACGTTTATTTTTAAATAATTGTTCGAATTCTTTAATGTGGTGTTCAAGTTCTTCTAATTTTTTGCGAGTACGTAGCAATACTTTGGTTTGCGTATCAAATTCTTCACGCGTTACCAAATCAAATTTAGCAAACGCCTTGGTAAGGATGCTCTGGCAATTTTTCTCGAAATCCTTTTTGAGCGTGCCTAAATGAGCGGGTAGGCTATCTGTTAATTGCGCTGCAAGATGTTTTAAGAAATTGGTTTTTGACATGCGGTTTCTTGCTCCCTATTGGACGGTCATTATAGCGTATTAAAGATAAATTTATAGAATTCATACTATTTTAAGATAGACACTTTATATTCATGTTAAATGGATTTGTTCAATTAAATATCAACCTATTGAAAGTAATAAGAAATATAATGAGGTCATCGGCCATGTTTAGAAAAGAAAATAAAAAAAGGGAAGAACAACGCGAAAAAGAAGAAGCGAACCTAGTAGCTGATAGAGAACTTAAAGAAGAACTGAAGGAATTTAAATATCAATTTAAATATGAAATTGATAAAGCACTGTTTAGAGATTTTCAAAATATTTTAAGCGAGCTAGAGGATTTTCGTAACGGATATTCTTTCGTAGTGAATGGGCAACAACGATTTGCAAGTGGTTATTTCCTACCCGAGAATGCTAAGCAGTTTAAAAATATTTATGAAGCAATACAAGAGATTTTGAAATTACTTGCAGATCCAAATCCTATTATTGAAGATATTGAGAAACAAGTTGCTTTAATAAAAACAAATTTAATGTTTGCTATGCAAGTTGCGCAAGAAGAATTAAAAAACCAAATCTCAGATAAAAATATTTTTCATACTAAAAAATGCAAATTACAAGAAGAGTATTTTAAGGTAATTCAAAAAATAGAAACATTTGGGTTATCTGTTAAATATCTTATTTCAGATTCGACATCTTCACTTGATATAAATTATGCAGTGGTAAATGGGCAGCTATCAAAATGGTTGACTCGAAGTACATTCAATAAATTTGAAGCTTTAAAACGTGCCATTAATGCTTTTGTGACGGATTACGGGGCAGCCTTAGGGATATCAAAATCATCCGAAGATTTAGTAGTACAGATGGAAAGAATCATGGCAAAGGCCAGTGTTTCGGAGGAGCAGAAACAAAATGGAAAAAAAGAAGATTCATTAGAACAACAGTTGGCGCAATTAGCGGGTATCGGTCATGTTAGATTTGAAAATCTTGTTAAAAATTTCAATCAAGATTTAAGAGCCTGTAATAAAAATTGTGTAACTGCTTATTCTCAACTAACCTAATCGCAGACACAAAGCGATTATAAGAAAAGGAAATAAGCAGTGAAACAAGATTTTGATATTGATCCAAAATTGATCGACGAATTGGCTAAATCTATTAAAACAGAAAAAGACTTAGCTGCGCTTAGTAAACATCTTCTCAAACTAACCGTAGAGCGTGCGATGAATGCTGAGCTGGATGAGCATTTAGGGTATGAGAAAAACGCACCAGAAGGTAAAAATAGTGGAAATAGTCGCAACGGTCATTCGTCTAAAACGCTTAAAGGCAACTTTGGCGAAGTTGATATTGTCACTCCTCGTGACCGCAACAGTACTTTTGAACCTCAAATAATTCGCAAAGGTCAAACCAGAATTACTGATTTTGATCAGCAAATTCTTTCGCTGTATGCAAAAGGCATGACCACCCGCGATATTGCAGATGCTTTTAAAGAAATGTATGGTGCAGATGTTTCTCACACGTTAATTTCCAAAGTAACAGATGCCGTCATTGATGAAGTAAATGCCTGGCAAACACGACCGCTAGATGAAGTTTATCCAGTGCTTTATTTAGATTGCATTGTCATTAAATGCCATCAAGAAAAGCGTGTCATCAACAAATCCGTTTACTTAGCGTTAGCAATAAATCGTGAGGGTCGTAAAGAACTACTTGGTTTATGGATTGCCGAAAATGAAGGCTCTAAATTTTGGCTATCTGTACTGACGGAATTAAATCAGCGTGGCGTACAAGATATTTTGATTGCCTGTGTTGATGGATTAACTGGCTTTCCAGAAGCTATCAATGCTGTTTTTCCAAAAACAAAAATCCAGTTATGTATTGTTCATCTTGTTAGAAATTCTCTACGTTATGTTTCATACAAAGACATGAAAGCCGTTGCGGCAGATTTAAAATCGATCTATCAATCCATTAACATGGAACAAGCTGAAAGTGCGTTACTTGCTTTTGGTGAAAAATGGGATGCTAAATATCCTGCCATTTCACGCTCATGGACAAACCATTGGCAAAATATAGTTACAATATTTGCATTTCCTCAAGAAATCCGAAAAATTATTTATACAACGAATGCAATAGAATCGTTAAATAGTGTTATTAGAAAATCGATTAACAATCGTAAAATTTTTCCTAATGACCAATCAGCTTTAAAAGTGATATATTTGGCGATACAAAAAGCATCACAGAAATGGTCGATGTCTTTGCATGATTGGAGAGCTGCCATGAACCGATTTGTTATTGAATTCGATGGCAGAATCTCTTAAATTAAAAATTGCAGTTACACAGAATTATTTACAGGCTC
>DAIEGU010000045.1 GCA_027356065.1 Gammaproteobacteria bacterium | reverse complement strand
CTGGTGCGTAATTTACCAAAAAACTCTAGTTGTGACTTGGGGAATTATATGGGGTGGTTACCGTACCAATGTTCATATAAAGATTTGGGCGTTGGAGTTCTTACATTAAAATCGCGCTGTAAATTAGAATGGTTCGTTGCTGAACCAATACTTGGTAACATAAATGCAGATCTCGCTCCTGCTGCAGAAGAAAGAACACCATTTGGTGCATATGTGTGTTTATTTTTTTGAATGAGAACTTTGGAAAAGGGAAATATTTTACCCGGAGTGTATATAGCCCAAGGAATGGTAATACCTTCATTTTTCAAATCAACAAAGAATTCAAGTTGTTTATCTAAAACCATACCAAAAGGGGTGTGATTAATGCTATAGCCCAAATGTTTTAGAACATCTTTTGGTACATCTTGGTCTGATAATCGATAAAAACCCCCATCTGCTTTTGGAAAGAGAGAGCTTTGTGTGTCAGCGTCTACGGAGCCATAAGGGTAATATGCTAAATATAAAGGAAATGATTTATCTGGATCGAGTTCATTAACTATTTTTGCAAATGCAGGCTCAATTTTAGCTATATAATTATCGATATCTTTCCAAAAAACTTTAACTAAGCCTTTCCCTTTGTCAAATTGATTAACCATACAATCCTCATTTATAAAATTATATTAAAAAAATTATACGTAAAAATATAGGCTAAAATTTTTATCCTAAAAAATCGCGTGAATTATCCGCTACTAAAATTTCGATTTCAATGATTTCATATGCCTCGGCAAGAAATTGTTTTAAAGGAGTTAATCAGAGATTTATTGAAAAGGAGTGTGTAAAGTTTTATGTCGGCAATACGAGCATTATGCGAATTATATGGGATAAATAATGAAGCACTTTCTCGAGAGGAAAATCTTATTTTGGAAGCTGAGCTTTTTGTAAGTACGTGTGATGCGCTTAAAGAAATTTTCAGGACACAATATAAAAATTACTTTCGATTAATGAATTTTACTATGGAAATGGAGAACACCATGCTTGATGCAAATTTTATGCGTTTGATAATCAGAGATATCTTGTCTACTGAAGAATACACTTTAGAAGGCATTGCATGTTATGCGGCCACACATGAAGATGTCGTGCATGAAGTTGTTGCAGGAAAAAATACTGCTCCTTCTGCTACCTTTTTACGAAGAATTATTGAATTACATAAATCTGTCCGTTGTGAAATTTACGATGAAGTTGTAAAAAAAATTACTGCGCAATATTTAGAAGCAGTTTAGTACATAAAACGAGAGAGTGGTTATCATCCAATTTCTTATTTCCTTCACTAAACTTCTCTAAAATCTTTTATATCAATATCTGCTTTTGTTAAACATATTCTCACGTGCTTTGTTCTAATTCTGCTGATCATCTTCTGTATTTTCTAGTATCTTTTAAATGCAAAAGAATAGATTGTGACTTGTATGTTTTATTGATAGTTTATTTGATAAATAGGATGGTTTTTAGATAAGTTATTTCAAGGATGAGTCGAATGATTAAAATTGTATCTATAAAGATAAAGCAGAAGCTACTTCTAGGCCTAATTGCTATTTTGTTTCCTGTTTATGCTTTTTCACTTCCTGCTTGGTATACACAAACACCGTGGCATCCTATTTTTTCTTTAGGCGCTGGCGCTTCTATTTCATCAAATGTTGGCGAATCAAAAAATTTTCCAATTCAAAATCCGATGACAGATGAGTTTTATAATTATTCAGCAAATCATTCTAGCCAAACATCGCCATTTATCGATTTATATTTAGCGGCTGAGTGGAATTTAGATCCTTATTGGATGTTTCAAGGTGGGGTTGCTTATAATCAAACATCTCCATTTGCTGCTAAAGGCACATTTCTTCAAGGTGCCGATATTGAATCATCTGATTCTTATACTTATCAATATGGTATTTTAAGTAGGCGACTATTATTAGATGGGAAATTGCTTTATCTAATTAAAGAGCATTTTCACGCTTATGTATTAGTAGGATTTGGTGCTGCGTTTAATGATGCGTATAGCTATTCAACGGATGTTCCTCCTTTTTTAACATTTACTCGTACGTATTCCAATCATTCAACAACGGCATTTAGTTATGAAATGGGTGGCGGTGTTGATGCAGATATTACTGATCAATTACGTTTAGGCATTGGTTATCGTTTTGCAGATTTGGGAAAAGCACAATTAGGGAGTGCAACAATCGATTCTACTAGTGTTTCGGGAACATTATCCCAATCTCATTTATATACAAACGAACTGCTCGCACAAATGACTTGGCTTTTTTGCTAAGCATGTTATGTTACTTTATAAATACTGATCGTGCTCATTCCCCAACTCATTAATTCTTTTGCTTGATGGATCAAGGTGAATTTTTCATGTTCAATGCGTTTGGTATTTACAATTACCCGGCTGCCGCTTTGCAATTGTAATAATTTGTTAATCACTGTTTGCCATGTTTCGGGTTTAAGGCAGGTTGCATTAATAAAAACAATATCCGCATCGGATAATTTAGTATCAATGAAATTTTCATTTAAAAATTGAATTTGCGTAATTCGCTTTGTATAAGACTTATAAAAATCTGTGTCAAACAATTTAATTAGAGATTTCGCTTTATCAATTTGCTCATTTGCTAACGTATGAAGTGCTGGTAATAATTCAACCCCACATGCTTTGGATAAATCAAAAAAAAGTGCAGCTGTAAAAACAGCTTTTCCAGAGCCGCAGCCTAAGTCATAAAAAGTTTCATACGGCTGAGGGTTAACTTTATCTAAAATAGTAAAAAAGGATAACCAACTAATTTCACCATACACAAATTCATTGCTTTTAATCGCCATGCGTTTACATTCTTTGCGTGAAGTTTGATATGGATTGGTTTTCTTATAAAGTTGAATTAAAAATTGTTCCGTTTCTTCTAGGCGCCGCCATTCAGAATGTTGTTGTAACTGTTTTTTGATTTTTAAATTAATCAAATATGGTTTGATTTTGTATATCCAAAACCATGTAGCAAATATTAAGAAGCTCAAAGTAAGAATAAGAATAGCGTAGGAAAAATTATCATATCTGATGTGCATGAGGTGTCCTTTTATTCATTACTACGTTTTTACCACAATATTGAGTGCCAAAAAAGATTTGACATCATATAGTAAGTATACTTACTATTGTGTTTTACTATTATGCTGCCTCCCAAAAACATATGGCAGTACATAAAGCTATAACAAAAAAAGGCAACTAAATATGTGGATTAAATCACACTCAATAACCGTGCCTGGACTTAAACCAGATCAAATTTGGAAAGTTTGGGCGGATGTAAATAATAGATCGCAGTGGGACCTCGATATAGAATGGGCGCAATTGGAAGGTGAGTTTGCAAAAGGCTCTATTATTCGCTTTCAGCCTAAAGGCGGGCCTAAATTATTCATGACAATTACAGAATGTGTACCAAACCAATGTTTTGTTGATTGTTACAAATTTCCATTAGCACGTTTATACGGTATTCATGAAATGGAAGAAACAAATGAAGGGTTAAAAATAACGACATCAATTAAAGTCGTCGGTATATTAGGTTGGTTGTTAAGAAAAATAGTAGCAGAGAAAGTTGCTGCTGAAGTTCCCGAACAAACAGCTATGCTAATTAAGCTCGCACAAAAAATGGGATGAAAAAAACAAATCAATGAATTTTCGTTTCAAACAACCTGAAGATAGCCCTGGATTTTTGTTGTGGCAATTAACAAATCAATGGCAGCGAGCACAACGCAATGCACTTGCTAAATTAGAATTAACGCATGCGCAATTCGTCGTGCTTGCCAGTGTGTTATGGTTGAGTTCGCAGCCAGATAATATTGTGACCCAGCAACAAATTTCTGCGCATAGTAAAATTGATAAAATGTCTATGTCTGCTTTAACTAAAACCTTGGTGCAAAAAAAATTGCTTGTTCGTACAGCACATGCAAATGATGGACGTGCTTATTCATTAGCATTGACAGAAAAAGGCCATAAGTTAGTTTTGAAAGCAATTCCAATTGTTGAAAGAATTGATGCTGATTTCTTTACTAAAGATACGACCCAACTCGTGCAGTTAGTGCATAATTTAAAACATCTTATCCATAACTGATGTTACTTAACGGTCGTGTTACTCTGCAGAGCAACATGGCTACTACAGAGTAAACAGTCAGTCATTACTTAATATCAACGTATGACGTAAATCACGACGATGTTACATTTTTAGTTAGCATCTGCTTACCATCTTCAGTTCGCAGCGAAAAGAAAATAAGTGTTGATAACACTGTCAATCCAGCCATTGCTAAAAATGTATGATGAAAAACAGTTAAGCTGAGTGTTCCTCCATTAGAAAAATATCTTAGTAAGATTGCACCAACTGCAACACCTAAGCTTTGCGCTAAAACCTGTACTGTGCTGGTGATAGTGGTTGAGGCACTTAACTCATCTTCATGAATATCTGCGAATGCCAATGAATTCATTCCTGTATATTGTGCGGAAAGTGCGATGCCAAAAATGAAAGTCATTAATGCAATAGTGATCATAGACGTTTGTGCGTTGATAGTGAGAAATAAGCATAAAATGACTGCAACTATCAGTGTGTTCACGATGAGATAAGGCCGATAACCTGTTTTTCGTAAAATAAATAAAGAAAACAATTTTGAAAATATAATGCCAAATGCGATAGGCATTAATAAAAGCCCGGATATTTGTGCGCTATAACCTAAACCAATTTGTTGTAATAACGGCAACAAAAATGGCATGCCACCAAAACCCAACCTAGCGCATAAGTTACCTGATGTAGAAATACGGAACGTACGTATGCGAAATAATTTCATATTAATAACAGGATGAGCAATACGTTTTGCGTGAACTAAATAAAGCAGCAACATTAAAATTGCGATTAAGATGATAATGGAAATATTTTTACTATCTACCTGAGTTTCACTTAGTGCTGAAAGTGCAAAGCATAATAATGCTAAACTTCCACCGAATAAAATGAACCCAATGGAATCAAATGGTCTTACTCTTCTTGGTGCGGTATCTTTCAGCACGCTTGTTGCTAATAAGATAGCAAAAAGACCGGTCGGAATATTGACCCAAAATATCCATGGCCATGACCAATGGTCAGTGATAAATCCGCCGATAAAAGGGCCGACCATAACAGCGACTGATACAACAATAATCACTAAATTCATTGCTTCAACGAGTTCATGACGCTTAAAGGTTTGTGCAAGAATCAATCTTCCGAGTGAAATCATGAATGCACCGCCTATGCCTTGTACGCTGCGTGCAATAACTAATTCTGACAAGGTGTGTGCATAGCCGCAAAAAAAAGAACTAAAGATGAAAAGACCAAAAGCAGCAATAAATATACGTTTGGTGCCATATTTATCTGCCACCCAACCACTCATGGGGATAAAGATCGCGAGGCTGAGGAAGTAACTAATAAGAGCAATTTTTAAATTAATAGGATCTACTTGCAAACTATGCGATATCGCAGGAATGGATGTATTAATAATGTTTGAATCTAACACATCCATGAATAAAGCGAGTGCTACTGAGAAAAGAGTTAAACGTTTTGTTGTGGGAGTTAATGTCATAAGAATTATCTTTTTAATTATTAAACTATGCGATCATTATACCTGGACAAGGAGTCACTGTCTTCTTCGGATAAAATCAAGTTTTGAAAAACAGTAATCGTATGCATTACACTATTTCTGAATTATAAAAATGCTTGACCCTATAGTTGCTATATACCTTACCTTCACCATCGGAGGGTAAAAATAATGGCTCAATGGTACGTGAAAGATTTAAGCAAATTAACACGAGTTTCGGTGCAAACACTACATCACTATGACCGTATTGATTTGCTAAAACCATCTGTTCGATTATCTAACGGTTATCGTGTTTACTCTGAAAAAGATTTATTAAAATTGCAGCAAATTATAGCGCTTAAATTTTTTGATTTTGAATTAGCGCAAATCAAAATGCTATTAGCCGAAGAAAATAATGTGCTTGATCATTTTATTTCTCAAGCACAGTTTTTGGAGGAAAAAGCGAAGCTGATATTTGATGCAAGTAAAGCATTAAACAATATTATTGCTGATTGCAATCGCGATAAATCTATTCCGTGGCAAACAATCATTAAATTAATTGAGGTTTATCATATGACACAGCAACTTCAAAAAACGTGGGCAGGCAAAGTATTTAATCAGGAAGAATTAAATCAGTATGTTGATTTCGAACAAAATATAAAAAGTAAATATTCTAAAAATGAATTAGAAGCTATTCAGAATCATTGGCACGTTATTATTGAGGAAGTTGAAGCTAATTTAGCTAAAGATCCAACCACTCCTTATGGTATCGAATTAGGCAAGCGAACAATGGAATGGGTCAATAGTTTTTATGGGAAAGATCACATTACTTTGCGCAATGCAATTTGGGAAAAAGGACTCAAAGCCGGCCATATTGAAGATCATCCTTTATCTCCCAAAGGAGTGGCATGGTTAGATAAAGCAATAGATGCTTATTATCGCGAACGGCTAATGGCGCTATTCAATCAAATCGATAAAAAATCAGATAAAGAGTTGGTAAAAGAATGGAATGAATTATTGTTGGATATGTATGGAAATAATCAATCGTTAAAAGATAAATTTTATGATGAAGTGATGAAAGATACGGACATCAATATAACGGTTAAAAACTGGATAAAGCGAATCAGATAAAAATTTAATTTTATACAATACTATCTTATGTACTTGATCTCTTCCTGCATGATACAGTTTTAACAATGTTAATTAAACTGACTCAAGGAAGAGATCATGATTGCTGATAGAATAAATAAAGCAGAATTAACCAACGAAACTTCTTATGCATTATTCAAACGTATTGGCGCGCAAATACGAGAAGGTGAAATCCAAATTGGTCGTAAGCATTATGCTTTATCACTTGCTCACAGCGTAAAACAAGCTATTCATTGCGGTTACGATCAAATTGTTGCAATTGAATTAGGCGTTGGCACCGGAAAAGGATTACTTGATTTATGTAAGGCGGCAGAATTTTTTCGAGATATGCTGGAAATAGATATTCAAGTATATGGTCTTGATAATGGTACGGGGTTGCCGCAAGCTGCAGATTATAGAGATCATCCTGAAATTTGGCAGCAAGGTTTTTATTCAATGCAAAATTCGCAATCGCTTCAGAAAAAATTACCAAGTTTTGCTAAGTTGTTACTGGGAGAAGTAGGCGATACAGTTATGCAATTATTAAATAATCTTGGCAACGCCAAAATTGCTTTCGTTGCGCTTGATCTTGATTATTATTCATCTACCAAGCGCGCACTCAAATTGCTTACCTCAGAAAATGCAGAACATTATTTGCCTGCTGTTCCTATTTATGTCGATGATGTCGAGATATTTATTACGCTGAATGAATCTTGCGGAGAAGCGGCAGCCATCAATGAATTTAATGCGCAGTTTCCTCATAGAAGAATTGAACCAAAACCAAATTTTGACATACAACGTTTTCATGTTTGTCATGTGTTGGACCATCCAATTCGACACGGGATTGTGAAGCCAAAAATACCCCTTTTTATATCGATGATTTAGGCCGTAAGCTTGACCCATGTTTCTATTGCGTTACTATAGCGCTCCTTAATAATAAGTAGAAAATGGTTGCTTTATGCGCATAATATTTTTTTTATTTTTACTTGGTATGACTACTGTATTCGCAATGGAACCATCTCAAGTCAAACAAACCGTACTCGCAAGCCATAACAAATATCGAGCACAACATCATGCAGCAAAGTTAAATTGGGACGATGAGCTCGCTAGTTATGCCGAGCGCTACGCTAGCAAATGTGTTTTTCAACATTCCGGCGGCCCTTATGGAGAGAATTTGGCGGCAGGTTTTCCAACCGCATCAGCAGCCATCAGTAGATGGTATAAAGAAAACGAAGAATATTCTTATTACCATCCTGGTTTTTCCAAAACAACCGGCCACTTTACCCAACTAGTATGGCGATCCACCAAGAGAGTAGGTTACGGATTTGTTTCTTGTAATGGTAAAAATGGCACCCCAGGCAACTATTTGGTATGCGAATATAGCCCCGCTGGTAATGTTGTTAATAATGGTTATTTTAAGGCCAATGTGTTACCGATGTAACGATTTGTTTTATCTGAATTGAAAAAAATGCTCTATTTCAGAGCATTTTTTTATATATTTAATTGCTTCAACCAAATGTTTTGGTGATTTTAATTGCTGAGGTATCTTCTTTTCCTACCACAGAACTAAAATTTGATTTTAGTTTGGGGTCTAATTTGTCATTTAATGATTTTATTTCAGCAGATTTTCCTTGTACCCAAAAAGTAAAATGGTTTGATTTTTTATTATCTTGTTGATAAAACCATTTTGAGTTTATAGGCGTAGATTTTTTTTGTAGTGTATCAAGAAAATTTTTCGCAGCTTGATCATGCGGAAATAGTTTTACTCTTGTTTGTTCGATGGTTTTCATTCGTTTTGGAGCAATTTTTTTTATTAAGTAACAAAAAGTTGAATCTTCATCTAGAAGCTTATGTGCTTTTTTAGCATTAAAATTTTCTGATGGATTATGAAGGTCAATGATTTCTTGAATCAGGCGTGTCCCAGATACTTCTTGATTGAATAAATCTTTTAACTCATTAAGAATTCTTCCATCAAGCATTTTCTGTAAATCATCGATATCCTCAGTAGTAAGTTGAGTTAATGGATATATTTTTTCCGCATAATTTTGTATAAATTGTTGAGGAGTGATTTTTTTATTGTTATCTAGTTCAGTGTGTAACTTCGATATAAAACTTTCTAATTCTAAAATAGCCGGAGGCCATTTTTTATAGGGAACGACATCAGGTAATTCTCGACCGTCTTCGGAAAAAAACGTAGGACTGTTTTCAAGCCAATGTGATAATGAATAATCATAGCCGGTCAATTTTTTGGCTCTAACAAGTTCCTTAGCTTCAATCCATAATATGCTAAATTCTGCAGTAACTTTTTCTAATACAGGTTTAAAATTTGCGGTTTTAATTTTTTTTTATATCATCTGTAAAATTGTAATCTCCATTACCAAGCTCAGGAAGATGTTGGAAATAATTCGGTAGATCATTTCCGTCAACAAACAGAGATTTTTCGCCAGACAATACTATCTGCGTGCTAGCTGAGATTGTTTTTGCTTCAGTTAAAGAAAAACGATTCATATTAATATCTGTGATTTCATGAGAAGAGCTAATATGCCCGGAATAAAGTAATTTTGTACCGGCGGGGATGTCTTTGCGTGCAAACAATCCTTTACCGAATTTTCCCATATCAACTAAAACGAAATGATCGTATATAGTTTGCAGATTGTTAAAATAATCTTTGAATTTTTCTTTTAGCTCAGCATTAATTTGTGCAGTGTCGTAGAGTCTCTTCACCATTTCACTAAAAGTAGGTATAGCAGTCCAATTAGGAAGTACGCTTGTGATAGGAACATATTGGTAATCATCTTCCGTTGCTTCACTGGGTAATTTATTTAAAATCCAAATATAAGGAACAGATTTAATTTCTTCTGTTTCTGTGAATAGATTAGTTAAGCCAGGAATATCGTTAGTAAGGGTTCTTTGCATAAAATCTCCCGTCGTGTGTAATGTTGAGTTATTTGAAATAGTTACAGTAAACGTGGTTTATTCTCTAGCCGAATCCTGATCTTTTCAAGTACCTCATTCCCATAGCTTTATGACTCGTTGCCAGGTAAAATCCTCGAAAATAATTAATTCCTGATATTTTACCGAGGCGCGGATGTGTTCTTTCATTCAAAATGAAATCCAGAAATTATCTTCAGTTTTGCTTCAGATACAAAATGATCCAAAGCTGCTTGAGGCTGTGGATGCTATAGCTAATGCTTGTACTAAGGCGTTGAAGGAAGGGAAGAAAATTTTCTTTGCAGGCAATGGCGGTAGTGCTGCAGATTCGCAACATCTTGCGGCTGAACTCGTTGTGCGTCTTCGTGAACATAGGCCAGGTTTAGCAGCGATTGCTTTAACGACGGATACATCGGCATTAACAGCAATTGGCAACGATTATAGTTTTGCGCATATTTTTTCCCGCCAAATTGAAGCTTTAGGGCAAGCTGGAGATGTTTTTATTGCGATATCGACATCGGGCAAGTCGCCGAATATTTTGCAAGCCTTGGAAACAGCGCGGTCACGACAAGTAGTCACGGTAGGATTTACTGGTTTTGAAACGCCGCCAACAATGGCTTCTCATTGTGATTATGTGTTGAACGTCCCTTCTAAAGAAACTCCCAAGATACAAGAGTGCCATATTATGTTAGGCCATATTATATGCGCGTTAATCGAAAATAATATGTTTGGCACGTTGTTTAAGCAGAACCAGATGGCAGTATAGAAAATT
Source organism: Gammaproteobacteria bacterium (assembly GCA_027356065.1). Lineage (GTDB taxonomy): Bacteria > Pseudomonadota > Gammaproteobacteria > DSM-16500 > DSM-16500 > Aquicella. The sequence goes on along the minus strand of DAIEGU010000045.1, from coordinate 8,137 downwards.
TTGCAAAATGATTTTATTACCGTTGACGGATTTGTCATCCCGGAATTCGCGTTTTTTGCGAATATCCGGGATCTATTCTTAGCTAACTCAAGAGTTAACTAGAAAAGGCTCCTGGATATTCGCAAAGAACACGAATTCTGGGATGACAGTTTGTCTAACAGGGATGACAACACAGATCTTTTCATTAATACTTGTTCCTTCACAAGCTAAAAATCGCTTCGCAATAGCTGTCTAATAATGGTAACGACACTGATAAATAATTAAAACTCGCTTATCAATCCATTTGCCTGTCTCTTTTTCCCGCTTACCATTTATCTCATAAACTAATCTATGCTCGTCATTGATTCTCCTTGACCACTTCCCAGTAAGAGTAAGTTTTAATGGCTCAGGTTTACCAATTCCGTCGAATGGTGACCTTATAATAGCTTTGATTAGTTCGTTAATTCGCTGAAGTATTTTTTTATCTATGGATTGCCAATATAAATAATCTTCCCAAGCAAGCTCTGTCCAAGCAAGATTCATGTTACGTCCTTATTTCATTTTTTCTTCTTCTATTAAGTCGTGAATTTTTAGCTCGCCTTCGTCGGCTTGTTTCATGCTTTGGCGCAATCTTTCGGCATTTGCTGGGTTGCGGAGTAAATAAGCAGTTTCTTCAATAGCATTAAAATCCTCGAGAGACATCATGACAACGGAGCGGGCATCTTTACGAGTAATAATGATTGGACTATGGTCATCGCAAACTTTTTCCATCGTCTTTGCTAAGTCTTTTCTAACGGCCGAATAACTTTTGGCATCCATAATGGCACCTCTTATTGTACAATTAGTTGTACTGGTACAGTTAGTATAGTAATTCTAGCCAAGATGTCAAATGATGTTAATTGCAACAAGCACAGCTGTATTACATGTCTATATTATCAATCACTTAACAAAAAAATGTTATACACACTAAAAGTGTGTATAATTAATTAGGATCGAAGGATGAGCAAAATATATAGCAGCCGGGAGATAATTCGAGAACTGGAAGAAGATGGATGGTATGAGGTAAGGGTGACTGGCAGCCATCATCATTTTAAACATCCTACAAAACCGGGGATCGTTACGGTGCCTCATCCAAAGAAGCAAATAGGTAAGGGATTACTCAACAGCATTCTAAAGCAAGCACAATTAAAGAGGACACGTCATGATCATTGAATATGTTGGTCTAGCTGAAAAAGTAGAAGATGGCTATACCGTTTTCTTTCCTGATTTTCCAGGCCTTGGTTCAGCAGGTGATACTTTAGAAGAAGCTAGAAAACATGCAAAGGAAGGATTAATTGGTCATATTGAATTAATGATTGAAGACGGTGGTCTTCTTCCCAAGCCTCAAGTATTGGATAAAGTCATACAATTACCAGAGGCGAAAGGATGTATTCCCCTAATTACTTCTATTATTGCACCTTCCGGCAAAGCGCAAAGAATTAACATTACTATAGATAGTGCGTTATTGAATGCGATTGACACAGCCGCTAATAACCAACATAAAACAAGATCGGCTCTTTTAGCAGAAGCAGCGCAAAGATTATTAAATGAACTTTGAAGTTTAAATCAACATTCCCACACACTATATATAGCCACATAGCAGCATTCATTGATAACACCTGCTTAATAGTGTAACGTAAGCGCCTGTTTTTAAGTGATAAGTTGATATGGATGCTGAAATTGCCGCAATGAGTTTGCACGAATACCTACAAAGCCAATTACAAAATCGAATCATGATGCTAGATGGTGGCATGGGTACTGTCATCCAAGGATATCGCCTACAAGAAGAGCATTATCGCGGTGATCGGTTTAAGGATTTTAATCATTCTTTAAAAGGTAACAACGATCTTTTATCCATCACTCAGCCGCACATCATTAAAGAAATTCATCGCGCTTATTTAGATGCTGGCGCTGACTTTATAGAAACAAACAGTTTCAATTCAACATCAATTGCACTTGCCGATTATCAAATGAGTGAGCTTGCTTATGAATTCAATCTCACAGCAGCACGTATAGCACGAGAAGTAACGGATGAAGTCACAAGACTCACACCCGATAAGCCACGTTTTGTGGTGGGTATTCTGGGGCCCACAAATAGAACAGCTTCATTATCACCTGACGTTAATGATCCAGGTTACAGAAACATAACATTTGATGAATTAGTACAAGCTTATGATGAGGCCATAGCAGGTTTAGTTGATGGTGGCGCGCACATCATTATGATTGAAACTGTGTTCGATACGTTGAATTGTAAAGCAGCTATTTTTGCGGTTGAAAAATATTTTGCTGAAAAAAATGTCCGTCTACCATTAATGATTTCAGGCACCATTACTGATGCGAGTGGTAGAACGTTATCGGGACAAACAACAGGAGCATTTTGGCATTCAGTACAACATGCAAAACCGCTCAGCATAGGATTAAATTGTGCATTAGGTCCTGCAGCATTACGTCCTTATTTACAAGAATTAGCTAAGATTGCAAATACATTCGTCAGTGTACATCCTAATGCGGGTTTACCGAATGCGTTTGGTGAATATGATGAAACACCTGAACAAATGGCTGAAGTGATTAGTGAGTTTGCACAAAAAGGCTTTCTCAATATAGTTGGTGGTTGCTGCGGCACAACCCCTGCACACATTAAAGCAATGAGTGATGCAGTGACGCTTATTCCTGCTAGAAAAATTCCAACTATTCCTAAAGCTTGCCGCTTAAGTGGTCTTGAGCCACTTGTTATCGATGATGGTTCTTTATTTGTAAATGTCGGTGAACGCACCAACGTTACCGGTTCGTTACGTTTTGCAGAATTGATACGTAACGATGATTATCAAACCGCATTAGATGTTGCGCGTGATCAAGTGATAAATGGCGCACAAATTATCGATATCAATATGGATGAAGGCATGCTTGATGCAGAAGCTGCCATGATTAAATTCTTAAATTTAATTGCATCAGAGCCTGAAATTTCTCGCGTACCTATCATGATAGATTCATCGAAATGGAGTGTGATAGAAGCAGGGTTAAAACGCATTCAAGGTAAAGGCATAGTCAATTCGATTAGTTTAAAAGATGGTGAAGACTTATTTATTGAAAAAGCGACATTAACTAAACGATATGGCGCAGCAGCCGTTGTCATGGCGTTTGATGAAAAAGGCCAAGCAGATACGGAAGAAAGAAAAGTTGAAATTTGCAAACGCTCATATGATGTGTTGGTTAATAAAGTTGACTTTGATCCTGCGGATATTATTTTTGATCCAAATATTTTTGCTGTTGCAACGGGTATTGAAGAACACAATGAATACGGTGTTGCATTTATCAATGCAATAAAACGCATTAAAGAACAACTTCCTCATGCATTAATTAGCGGTGGTGTCAGCAACGTTTCATTTTCATTCCGTGGTAATAATGCAATTCGCGAAGCCATTCATGCCGTATTTCTTTTCCATGCAATCAAAGCGGGCATGGACATGGGTATTGTGAATGCAGGTAACCTCGCTATTTATGAAGATATACCCAAAGATTTATTAGTGCTGATTGAAGATGTCATCTTAAACCGACATCCAGAAGCAACGGAACGTTTGTTAGAAGTGGCAAACTCTGTGAAAGGCCAAGCCAAAATTAAAGTGGAAGATTTAAGTTGGCGAAATGAACCGGTTGCAAAACGCTTAGCGCACGCGTTAGTGAATGGTATTACACAATATATTATTGAAGATACTGAAACTGCACGTTTGGAAATGAATGAGCCTTTAAAAATTATTGAAGGCCCGCTGATGGATGGGATGAATGTAGTCGGTGATTTATTTGCCGCAGGAAAAATGTTTTTGCCACAGGTAGTAAAAAGCGCGCGCGTGATGAAACAAGCGGTTGCTTACCTTGAACCATTTCTTGAAGCAAGTAAAACGACTGCAAAAGCCAAAGGTAAAATTGTACTCGCGACAGTAAAAGGTGATGTACATGATATTGGAAAGAATATTGTTGGTGTCGTCTTGCGTTGCAATAGTTATAACATCATTGATTTAGGGGTGATGACACCTTGCGAAAAAATTCTCGAAGTAGCGCGCAAAGAAAATGCAGACATTATTGGATTAAGTGGTTTAATTACACCTTCCCTCGAAGAAATGATGCATGTAGCAAGTGAAATGGAGCGGCAACAATTTAAACTGCCATTGTTAATTGGCGGTGCAACAACATCGCGTGCACATACTGCATTAAAAATTGAACCTAATTATACATCACCGACTATTCACGTTGTTGATGCATCGCGAGCAGTCGGTGTTGTTAGTCAATTATTAAGTGATACGCAAAAAAATGAATTTGTAAATAAGACTAAACAAGAATATGCATCCCTGCGCGAATTACATAGCAAGAAAAAATCAGCAAATGAATTAATTAGTTTAGACGAAGCGCGAGAAAATAAATTTAAGACGAATTGGAACAACCATGCTGTTATTAAGCCAAGCTTTTTGGGTGTTAAATCATTTACTGATTATTCATTGCAAAAATTGGTTGACTATATTGATTGGACGCCATTTTTTCATACATGGGAATTGAGCGCGCGTTATCCCGCTATTTTTGAAGATGAAACGATTGGTGAAAGCGCCAAGAGTTTGTTTGCTGATGCACAAAAGATGCTGAAGCAAATCATTAGCGATAATTGGTTGCGAGCAAATGCAGTCATAGGGTTTTTCCCAGCAAATAGTGTTGGGGATGATATTGAAATTTATGCGGATGAAAATCGCGATCATGTGGTCACCACTTTTCGTATGTTGCGTCAGCAAACGCGTAAGCCAAATGATAAAGCAAATATGTGTCTTGCTGATTTTATTGCACCAAAATCATCCGGTATGAGTGATTATCTTGGTGGATTTGCAGTGACGGCTGGTAGTGGAATTGAGTCTCAATTAACGATTTTTGAAAAAGACCATGATGATTATAATTCCATCATGCTAAAAGCATTAGCAGATCGTTTAGCTGAAGCATTTGCAGAACATATGCATAAATTAGTACGCAAAGAATTTTGGCCTTATGCGGTGGAAGAAAATTTATCGAATGATGAATTAATCAATGAGCAGTATGCGGGCATTCGACCTGCACCAGGTTATCCTGCGTGTCCTGATCATACGGAAAAACCAGCATTATTTGATTTGTTACAAGTGACTCAGCATACAGATATATTTTTAACTGAAAATTATGCAATGTGGCCTGCCTCTTCTGTTAGCGGATTTTATTTTTCACATCCTGAGGCGCAATACTTTGGAGTTGGAAAAATTGGCGAAGACCAGGTACATAATTACGCAGCGCGAAAGAACATGGAAATTATGTTAGTTAAGCGCTGGTTATCAACACATCTTTTAGGATAGATTGTTATCAGCTGTAATTATTAGAACATTCCCTCCCCCCTTGCGGGGGAGGGCCAGGGTGGGGGGCTTCTAACAAGTACAGCTGACGACAAATAACAATCACGAGTTACAAACATTTTCACAAGGAAAGGTTGGATATGGTTATGAAAAAATTAGCGCCGATAACAATTAGTTTCGAATTTTTTCCACCTAAATCTCAGGAAGGTGTTAATACTCTTTATAATACGGCAGTGACGTTGGCAAAATGCAACCCGCAATTTTTTTCAGTGACATTTGGTGCACTAGGTTCAACGCGTGATGGTACAGTTGATACTGTTAAAATGCTTCAACAGAATACGGATATTACTGTCGTACCGCATTTATCTTGTGTTACATCTACACGTAACGATTTATTGGATTTAGTTAATTATTATAAAAGTATAGGTGTAAAACGTATTCTTGCATTACGTGGTGATATTCCTCCTAACACCATAGACTTAAATGGTGAATTTGAATATGCAAATAATTTAGTTTCATTCATCAGAGAAACGACAGGTGATCATTTCCAAATTATTGTTGCTGCCTATCCTGAAATTCATCCGCAAGCAGAAAACGCATTCAATGATGTGTTAAACCTAAAAAGAAAATATGAAGCAGGTGCAAACACAGCAATTACCCAATACTTTTTTAATCCCGATGCGTATTTTTATTATTTGGATGATTGCATTAAATACGGCATTCATATGCCAATTATTCCTGGCATTATGCCAATTACGCAATTTGCAAAGCTTGCTCGTTTTTCAGATGCATGCGGTGCTGAAATTCCAAGATGGATTCGCAAACGTCTAGAATCGTACGGCGAAGATATAGAATCAGTTAAAAAATTCGGTTTCGAAGTTGTTTATAAACTTTGTGAGAATTTAATTGCGGGTGGTGCGCCCGGACTACATTTTTATACATTGAACCAAGCGGAAGTATCGTTGAAGCTAGTTAATCAATTGAATTTAGTCACGCATCCTAAAGAAGCACTCAGCGTAATGTCATAGAGTTAAGGCAAACAGAACATGATGCATGAAGCTGAATTTCTAATTGTCGGAGCAGGAATCGTTGGTTTAACGCTCGCAAGAGAATTGTTAGAGCAAGGCGCTGACAAAATTACCATTATGGAAAAAGAAGCAGGGTTGGGATTTCATGCTTCTGGTCGTAATAGCGGTGTATTACATGCTGGTATTTATTATCCATCGCACACATTGAAAGCCCAGCTTTGTTTGAAAGGTAATTTACTGCTGCAAGAATATTGTATGCAAAAAGGATTGCCACTGCTTAAAGCCGGCAAGGTGATTGTTGCGCGTAATCAAAATGAATTACCAACTTTGTTGCATTTGCACGATCAAGCAAAAGAAAATGGAGCTAAAGTTGAACTCATTGATGAGATTCAATTAGCAAGTATTGAACCTAATGCGAAAACGTTCCAAAAAGCACTTTATTCTCACTACACCGCAATGGTTGATAATAAGGCAATTTTGCATTCACTCTATCAAGATTTAATTCAAACTCAGCGTGTGACTTTTTTATTTAATGCTGAATTGAAGAAAATGAAAAATGAGTTTATTGCGCAATCATCACAGGGAGAGATACGGTTTAAGCAGTTTATCAATACAGCGGGCGCTTATGCAGATAAAGTTGCTCATCTCTTTAATGTGGGTAAAGAATATTATTTCATTCCATTTAAAGGTATTTATCAAAAGCTAAAATCTGAAAAATCACATTTAGTGAATGGAAACATTTATCCAGTTCCGAATTTAGAAAACCCTTTTCTTGGCGTCCACTTTACTCGAAATATTCATGGGGATGTATATGTTGGGCCTACAGCTATTCCTGCATTTGGACGCGAGAATTACGGGATTTTGCAAGGTATAGATAGAGAGTTGGTAAATATCATCAAAAATGAAATTATCTTATATTGTTCAAATCCTCTTTTTAGAAGAGTTGCTCATGAAGAGCCTAAGAAATATATCGCTAAATATTTTTATCGTGATGCTAAACGATTGGTAAAAGAGTTACAGCCCAATTGGTTAACACGCGCAACCAAGGTAGGTATACGCCCGCAACTGATTAATATTCGTGATAAAAAACTGATGATGGACTTTCTTGTTGTGCAGGAAAGACATTCGGTGCATGTATTGAATGCTATCTCGCCAGCTTTCACGAGCTCTATGGCTTTTGCAAAATATATTGTGCAGATGTATATCAAGTCTTGAATGTAGTTGTTCGTTTGTTCTTGTCTCTGTGCCTGACAAAGCGGTTCGCCCTGAGGCTGATAGCGCCCCTCATAAACTCCACGTCGTCCTCTTTGCGTGCTGATAAATCTCCGTTCGCCCTGAGGAGGCGCGCTTTTTGCGCCGTCTCGAAGGGTTTACTTAGAAAAGCAAATGAAAGGATGGAACCGCAAGAAAAAAACTTTCATTAAAATGATAGGAACTTAATCAATTCACGCAAAAAGACGAAAACCATTTAAATAAGCAAACCCTTCGAGACAGCGCAAAAAGCGCGCCTCCTCAGCAACTGTGTTAAAGGTCAATGAGTTTTTTAATTTTGTAATCTCCAAGAGGTACCATTTTTTATCATGGCATTCATATAAATAATTAACCTCAGTTATGGATAAGCAAATCCCAATAGATTGAAAGAATTGAAAATAAGAACGGCGCTTGGTAGATTTTGCCATTTTTAACCCGCCAAGGTTTTGAATGGAGTCAAAATGTTATTAGCGCCGATCGTTGAGA
>DAIEGU010000043.1 GCA_027356065.1 Gammaproteobacteria bacterium | reverse complement strand
GTCTGCACCGCCATTTTCAGCTGCAAAAACAGCTTCAAGAGGATCTGGATAACGCGTATGTCGAGCTTGACGCAGTGTCGCAACATGATCAATGTTGACGCCTAATAAAATAGGTTGAGTTTTCATTTCTTCTCCTCACTTGGCTGCATAAACAGTTGTCGACTGAAAATGGGCCTGGCTCCTAATAATGGAGCTAATAAAAATCGTGTTAAACGTTTGGCATCTTGCAAACTTTCTTCTTGCCAATCTTCTTTAGCTATAGCTAACAAACTTTTTCCAGAGAAAATATAAGATTTTGCAGAAGCAAGATCACCTAATTCACTTACTACAAATCCCTGCTCAGGGACAAATCGATAATGCTTGTCTGGCGAAAACGTATTATGCAAGGAATTATCTGATTTTGGCAGCAGCCCATAGCCCAATTCTTCTAATAAATATTTTTCAAAGGACCTAAGCGTTTTTTCTTGCAGCTCACTTGTTTGCAATTCCACGATAGCTTTTTCATATGCTGAAAAAATACCTGGCTGTGCATCCCATTTTTGCAGCAAACACATCATCAATTCATTTAGATAAAATCCAGCAAATAAACAATCGCCTTGCAAACGCTTGACCTCACCGATTGTTTCTACATGCGTGAGTGTCATAAGCTCACCTTTACCCGTCCAGGAAACCAAAAGCGGCGTAAATGGCTGCAACAATCCTTGCAAGTTAGATTTGGCTTTGCGTATGCCTTTGGCAATTAGCGTCAATCGCCCATATTCAGGCGTCAAAATATCCACTAGAAAACTGGTTTCGCGATAAGGGCGCCTATGTAGTACACATGCAGGTGATAATAAAACTCGCTTCATGTGATATGCCTGTCATCCCGGAATTTCGCGTTCTTTGCGAAATATCCGGGACCTATTTGTCCTTGGTAATTATCTTGCCATTTACAGAACAGGCCCCGGATATTTCGCAAAGAACGCGAAATTCCGGGATGACACACAGATTCACTCATACCCCAACGTTCTAAGTGCCTTATCATCATCCGTCCAATTTTCTTTGATCTTGACCCAAAGACGTAAAAAAACTTTTTTACCTACGATTTTTTCGATTTCACGTCGAGCTTGTGTACCTACTTTCTTTAGCCGCTCGCCTTTTTTACCAATAATAATAATTTTCTGGCCCGAACGCTCGACCCAAATCACCGCACTAATTTCCGCTAACTTTTCACCATCATCAAATTGTTCAATTTCAACCGTCGTTGCGTAAGGTAATTCTTCTTCAGTCATTTGAATTAATTTTTCGCGAATAATTTCTGCTACCTGAAAACGCAAGCTTTTATCTGTTAACTGATCTTCCGGAAACAATTGCGGGCCTTCTGGTAACAAACGGGCGATTTCTTGTTCTAACGCATCAGTATTAATATTATCTTTTGCAGAAATAGGAACAATGTGTGCAAATGGAAGTTTGTCCTTGATCTTATCAATGATGGGTAACAATTCAGCTTTATCTTCCAACAAATCTATTTTATTAATCGCAAGAATAATAGGCTTATCTATTTTTCGTAGCTTATCTAATACTAATTCATCTTCACTTCTAAAACTTTGCGCATCAATCATGAAAACGACCACATCAGCATCGATGATAACTGAGCTTGCAATGCGATTCATGTAACGATTCATTGCGCGTTTATCTTCGCGATGTATGCCTGGCGTATCAATATAAATGATTTGTGCATTAGGTAATGTTTTAATACCTAAAATTTGCCAACGTGTAGTTTGGGGCTTAGGCGAAGTAATACTCACTTTTTCACCGAGCAGAGAATTTAGTAATGTTGATTTTCCAACATTAGGACGACCTACAATAGCCACATAACCACTTTTATCTATATTCATGTTTTTTCCACTTACAAATAATTTCTTGAGAAAACCACGTCATTGCGAGGAGCGTTTTTTGCGACGCGGCAATGACGTTCTAATTACCAATAATGTGCAAATTCGCAATGATGTACTAAGCAACAACAACGTTCGTTGTAACAATTCTACTTCTTCAATATCTTTAGCATCGCTTGTGCTGCGTCTTGTTCTGCCCGGCGTCTGCTTGTCCCTTTACCAAAAGCTTTTTCTTGCACGCCTTCAACTTGACAGCCTACCGTAAACAATTGTTGATGCGCTTCGCCTTCTATCATGTCAACTGAATAAATTGGTAATGACATGCGCCGACTTTGTAAATGTTCTTGCAATAATGTTTTAGGGTCTTTGTGACTTGATGCACTTGATAATGATTGTAGCAACGGCTCATACCACGCCATGATGCATTCACGAGCAACAAGAAATCCACCATCTAAATAAACAGCGCCAATAATAGCTTCCATTGCGCAGGAAAGAATAGATTGTCTTTCATTACCACCACTACGCAATTCACCTGGCCCTAAATATAAATAACGACCCAATTCAAAATCTTTCGCTAATTCTGCCAATGTATCGCGATTGACTAATGTTGCGCGCCAGCGGCTTAATTCGCCTTCTGTTGCTTTGGGAAATAGCTGATACAAAATTTCTGCTATCACAAAATTAACAACAGCATCTCCTAAAAATTCTAATCGCTCGTTATGATCACCGCCTTTACTGCGGTGAGTTAAGGCCATTTTTAAAAATTTGGGTTGTTGAAATGTATAATTTAACTTTTGTGATAATTCTTCATTCATATTCTTTCCATCTAATGAATAGACTGCCCTATTCGCTTCCATCTTGGGGTCGTCTTGGAACTGTCCCAGCTCATCCACACTAGTACTGCTTTGCCGACAATATTCTTATCAGGAACAAATCCCCAATAACGACTATCGGCACTTTTATCACGATTGTCGCCCATGACAAAATACATACCTTCGGGGACAACAATATCATGAAAATCACGCGTTGATACTTTTGGATCAACAAAAATTTTATGTTTTATACCCAGCAAATTTTCTTGTTTCTCTTCAGCTTGCCAGTTTACGCCGCTTTCATCTTGTGCAATGGTATTTTGCAAAAATTCTTGCGGTACTTTTTCACCATTCACTAATAACTCTTTATTCACATAACTAATTTTATCGCCCGGCAAACCAATTACTCGTTTAATAAAATCAACTGAAGGATTGGGTGGCCAACGAAACACGACAATATCACCGCGTTTTGGCGTGCCTGCACCATATAATTTGGCATGAGCAACAGGCAAACGTATACCATAATCAAATTTATTAACGAGAATGAAATCGCCCATTAATAATGTCGGCTCTAATGAACCAGATGGAATGCGAAATGGTTCAAATAAAAATGAACGTAATAAAAATACGATGAGTAATACCGGAAAAAATGAACGCGCATACTCAACAATGATAGGAAGTTTTTGCGCCCTCATTAGTGTTTTTTCACGGCGCGGCGCTAGAAAAATAATATCAAACAACGCAATCACGCCCGTAATTAACGTGGCATAAAACAAGATTAATTCGAAATTAAATTTCATTTGTATTCCTCTTTATATTTCATGACCTCACATCCCCCCACCCTGGCCCTCCCCCGCAAGG